>JBBSDG010000009.1:0-31019 GCA_038249635.1 Bacteroidales bacterium
CGGATTAACAATTATTCCCCGAAATTGCTTCGGTTTCTGACGATTGGCCATATGCAGCAAAGAATCCGGGAATCTTATATTGTTTGTTGACATTGCTAAAAGTTACCTCAAGCCGGTAATCCAAAAACGGATTGGGTCTAAAAACGGTCTCACTACATAATGGACCTTTAAGCAGGAAGGTGATGGTATGCCATTTTTCAAGTTCACCCTTAATTTGGATATTGTTACTGACTTGCCCCTTTATTGACGTTGAAACAGTTAAAAAGAAAAGTGTAATGTAAATCAGATCTTTCATTTGCAAGTAGTTTGTTTTTAAATAACAAGGTAGTTTACTTCGATTAGTGTTTGGCAAATCATGACTATTCGCCTACGAATTTAAGGAAAAACCGTCCACCTTTTTCATCTAAGCTAATTGTTCCGGCTTCCCGGCTAACCTTAAAAAGCTTCGTTTGGGTAGGGCCTTTAACTTTCCATTTGCCAGGCGGAAGATCGGTTATTAATACTTTATACCAATTTCCCGTTTCTCCTTTCTCAAACGAAATATCTCCATTCCCAGTCTCCAAATCCAACGACTGAGCCACGATTCTGTTTGCTATTTCTACCACTACATAGTTACCTTTTGTAGCAAAAGTCTTTGACACCTTCAGTGGTTTTGGTGATGGATATGCATCCATTACCTGCATGACATTCAGGAAAAGATCATTGGCGGATGTCCTTTGGGGTGAGACCTCGATGCGCCAAATTGCACCATCAGCTGAATTGCTTTCACTAATTACATGTTGTGGAAAGTTTATTCCATCTACGGTGTATTCATTTCCAATTCCTCCAACCTTGCGGATGCTTAGATTATCCGAAACGGGCAATAAAGTCGTATTAACCATTAATCCGTTATACCCCTTTTCAGTGCGTTTAATTATAGAAGTAATACCATCAATTTCAGGTTCTTCAACACAATGGAGCAACCATGATTTTTTGAAATTTTTATTGGACGAAATTACCCTGTCAAGAACAATCATGGCAGCCGGAATAGGATCATTTTTTAAATTTAAAAACACAAACGACCGCTGGAAATTCTTAATTTTATCACTGTAAGCTTCTGCCATTTCACCCTTGATATAGGTGTACTCAGGTTTTGTCGAATCCGGACCAAACTCATGAGCCAATACAGTACCTGTTTTATAATCCTCTGCAAGAAATTCCTGCATATTTTTTGGTTCGGCTGCCCCGTTAGGAAATTGCTGTCCGCCATCATTGGCAATTGGCCGTTGATGCCAGGTGAATTTTTCTTCCGGATCATACACCAGCACAGAATTGTGAGCGATGGAGCGCTGGTAGTAATTTTTGAAATGGTCGCAGCCATACCCACCTTCCTTGCCTTGATAAATACCGGAATTAACTGCCAGCGGACCTTTAAAATAAATCTGAAAACTTCCTGCATCCAAATGCTGGTGATTGGCAAAATTATATGCACCAATTTTCATTTCAGCAACGGCAGTATTTGAATAAATATCATTGCCCCAACCTGTTCGCGCAACCATTGCACCTAAGGGTTCTTTAAAGTATCTCGAAAAAGGCAATATAGAAAAATCACTTTTTGCTGTTATATTCGGATCTATCAGCAAAAAATCAAAGAGGCCATCCTTCCCAAATTGCTTTCTGTCAATAGCTTCACTCATCAAATAAGAATCTTTGAAATAGCTACCTACAAGCCCTGAACCTGTAATTGACCAGGGTTTCCCAAAACCCGTAAACAATTCAGTGAAATCATCACCATCTCTGAAAAATTGGCCATCGGGTCTCCTGGAATAGATCCACCTGTATGGTATTTTGGACTGATCCTCTCCAAGTATTTTGGGATAGCCCATACGGTCAAAAATCATGGTAATCCACAAATCCCACTGGAATCGGTACGGTCCGTAACTACTGCCCTGATGATGATATCCTGCGGAATAGAAAAACTTCCGGGCTGGTATAAACTCAGCAAATATTCTGCCAACTGCCAGATTGTAAATTTCCGGTTTCTCGTTCCAGGTTGCAACTCCGCATGCCAACATGTCTCTGGCCAGTTGGGCTTCTGAACCATGACCGACGATGGAACCCTGAACTAATTCAGGCCAAACAATTTCCATTTGTTTCCCAAGATTCTCCATATTGTTGATCAGTTTTCTCTTCTGCGGAAGGTCAATTAAATCATAACACCAATCATAAACAATAGCGGTATTTAGAATTACTCTTCCAATATCACGGTAAACGTCAGCCTTGTTTTGGTCTATAATTAAGGTCTTATTATAATTCAGGACTGCTTCAACAGCTTCTCTGCCTGCCTGCTGGTTTTTTAGAAAAGCATACAGAAATGCTTTAGCCTCAATTGCGTTGATGACCCGAATATCCATATTGTGCTTTGTCCCGTGTTGCTCAAGTATTCCATCAGTCTGGAATTCAGCATTCTGTTGAATCAAGTCCCAACTCTCTTTCAGGAGAGGATTCGCCGTCTTTTCTCTTAATACAGCTAAATCCCCTTTTCTGAAAAACAGGCGCGGATGCTCATTTGGTGGTACGGGCACATTCAAACCTTTTCCTTCCCTTTCGGTTAAGGGAGGATAAATAAATTTGACGACATTTATTGAATCAGTCTCAAATTTGTAATGGTCAACATATCTGATTGCATTTTCCTGACCAAACAAAACAGCAGGAAGCAAAGACAGACCCATGATGATGGATAGCCATGAAAATTTCAGGATGCGATTGAGAAAATAAATTGTGTTAGGCGTAATTTCCATCGGTATATCCTGGCTGCATCCATGGAAGGTTTTCGTGCTTATAATATGGCGTAAGATCCATGGCCAACTCTTTCATCCGAGCTTCGCTCATCGGTTTGAAATTCCGCAATATTTCGAGGTTCGATTGTACTACTTCAACACTGTCCATCCCCAGTACAACGAAATCCGGACCTTTCAGCGAAAGTGCATATTTAATTAAATCTGTGGGATGCAGGCTATCGATGGTTTCTCGTGGTCGCACCACCTTCATCAATATAATACCCATTCCCTTAGCTTTTGCAGCCGGGATAGCCATTTCCTGGCGGTTTTGAAGATTGGTTGCGGCATTCCAGTGGTTCATGGCAATAAGCATCGTATTGAAATCGCCACGATCGACCATTGCTTTCATGGCAGCAGCTTCGGTATGGCCCGAAAAACCAATAAAGCGGGTAAGTCCCTGTTCTTTAAGCCGATGCAAAATATCAATCAAATTACCTTTCTGACTAAGTTTATCAACGTCTGCCATTGATTGCACATCATGAATCATTAATTGATCCAGATGATCGGTCTGCAAACGTTTCAAGCTGGTCTCGATCTGGCGCATGGCTTCGTTTGGGTCGCGGCTGGTCACTTTTGTTGAAAGGAATATCTCATTTCTACGGGTTTTAACTACGGGTCCCAAACGTTCCTCGCTCGTTACAAGCCGTGGACTTCTTTTCTTTCCAGGAGGCACTCCGATGGTATTATTGTAAGCCCAGGCTGTATCCCAATAATAAAGTCCATTATCCAGAGTATAGTGCAACAGTCGCTGTGCCTCTTCGTCGCTTTCCAAATGGCAAAAGCGTGAGCCCAAACCACAAATAATGCGTGGCACTCTTACTCCGGTGCTGCCAAACAATACTGTTGGCAACCCTTTGGCATCATAAACCGATTTTGATTTTGATGACATGCGAAAGATATTGCAGGAAGGTAGCAAACCCGCACCTGCAATCAGTAATCCGGAACCAACTGTTCCTTTGATAAATTTTCTGCGCGAAAAAATTGAATCTTCCATGCTATTTTTTTTTGAATTGTGTGTGCCTTATCTTACGCAGTGAGCTTCTGTAAATTCAACCCTGGTTTTGTCCGAATTCCACATGTTCATGATCCAGCGTTTGCCCTTGCCAATGCCGGGTTTGCCAATCGATTCGGCTCCCATTCTTTCTTTCAGGGTATAAATGGTTTCCTGCATATCGTCAACCAAAAAGCAGGGATGGCTCACATTCTCGTCGTTGGGTGAATAGTGTTCGATGTTTTCAATACAATCAGCGATGCCAAGATACAAGATAGTGGGCGAAACACTTTTATCTTCCGGATACCTGACCAGTTCTTTAAATCCTAAAATACCGGCATAAAAAGGATCATTATCGATGATGTTTTTTGCATAAATTCCGGCATGGTGGATGCGCTTCGAAATCCGCAGTTCCGACAAATATTTCCCTTTTGATTTACGGTGCAGTCCATTTTCTTTAAGATGAATAAATTCGATGTGGTTTCCTGAAAGGTCAGTTATAGTGAAAATTTCATTTCCGGCACCATCGACCGATGTCTTTTCAGGAACAATTTGCCCTTTTGATTTAAGGTATTGCCGTATTTGTTCAACGTTCTCAGTCTCGAACGATATGGAAACCAGCCGCTTCTTTTCTTTGGCTTGTTTATCGACAACAAACTCCAAAAACTGGCGGTCGTTTACTTTAAACGAAATAATTTTGCCCAAATCGGAAGGATAAGAAAATGCTTCGTCGAAGCCGAGAAACTTACCGTAGTAATCGCGGGCAAGCTGAAAATCACTCACCAAAAAAGTCATTTTTGCGATACCCCAGATTGCAGGACGATCGATGTTCTGAGCGACAATTGAATGAGATGTCAGCAAAAACAACACCATGTAAATTGCAAATCTCTTAATTCTCAAGATGTGACGCATTTAGATTCGGTTTAAGTTTCTGAAGATAAAAGCTAAAGACTGACATCCAATGAGATATAGAATGCCAGCCTTTAGTTAAATTGTTGTAGAATTAGTATCCGGTATTTTGAGGACCCAAATTCGGATTTACATCCAGTTCCGTTTTCGGAATAGGGAAGAAATAATCGCGTGAGGCATCGAAATTGGCATGAGTCTCAAGTGAATTAGCGCCTTTAAATACGGCATCTCCAAGGTTTCTGCGTTTAATATCGAACCATCTTTTCCATTCAAAAGCGAGTTCAATTCTCCTTTCTTCAAGCACAAGATTGATAAAGGAAGTTTTATCCAAACCACCTGGAACATCAGCAGGATAGGTGCCCATGACTCCGGCGGCATTTCTTGCTCTTGCCCTAACCTGATTGACATATCCTTCTGCTTCTGTATTTGACCCGGTATTTTCTCCGATTGCTTCAGCAGCGATCAAAAGCACCTCCGCATATCTCATGTCGGGATAATTGTGATCAGTATATCTGCCATTTGTATTGTTTCCTGGAAATCTTGACCACTTGGCAATATGCGGCCTTTTTGCAAAAGCTACCCAATTCGTATAATACACGCCAGCATAAACGGTATCAAAACTGACTTTTTTCCGATAATCAAGTGTGTTGAAAGATTCATAAACCTTCAGCGATGGAACAATTACATCGAAACCACTTTTATTGAACCATGGTTGTGCAGCGGTCATAGTAGCCATCAGGTCATCATTATACGAGCCTAGATTCTGAACACCCAGAAAATCAATTGCATAAATCGTTTCTTTTAATACATTAGCTGTTGCGGCATTGTAAAGGTTTTGATAATCGGGGGCCAGTTCATACCCAAAAAGAGCTTTGTTGTCGATTACATACTTTGCCTCTGTGTAGGCTTTCGGATAGTCTTTCAATGTAAGATAAACTGAAGCCAGATAGGATGCTGCTGTTCCTTTAGATGGCCGGGTTCTGCAGTCTGAAGTTTGTTTATCGGGTAGCCATTGTTTTGCAAATTCAAGGTCGGCAATGATCGATTTATAGACATCAGCTTCTTTTGTTCTGGAAATGGTTTTTACACTATCCGGATCTGCTACTACGAAGTCGATATAGGGAAGATCACCAAAAACACGAACCAGATGAAAATAGCTGAAAGCTCGTCCAAATCTTGCTTCAGCGATTAGAGGATTGATTTCGCTATCGGCCAGACCAAGGCTCTTGGCACCTGCCTCAGCATTGTTTGCACAACTGATTACAACATAAAATTGTGTCCAGATTTGATTGATTAATCCATTGGTTGAGTTCACAGCAAAGTCATTCACATTGATGCGATCTAATGCAGTTGAACGATTGCCTATGTCACTCATATCGTCACGAAGCATCAGGGTTGTAAGATAGGCACGTCCAAAAAGGGATTCATGAGCCAGTACTCCATTAATTCCATAGACTGCAGCCTGGACATCTTTTTTTGTTTTAAAAAAGCCATCCGGACTCAATAAACCTACAGGATTTTCATCAAGTTTTGTACACCCCCATAAACCTGACATTAATACTATTGCGAGCAAATTGATTATTATCTTTTTCATTATCTTTTTCATTTAAGTGATTTTATAAACCGATATTCAAGCCTACAGTGAATGATTTTGCATTAGGATAACTTGCATAATCAAGTCCTTGATTTAAAGTGGAACCCGCTCCCCTGTAGTTTACTTCAGGATCAAATCCGGGATACTTGGTGATGGTCAGGATATTTTGGGCACTTACATAAAGTCTTACCTTTTGGATTTTAAATTTCTGAAGAAATTGTTTAGGCATATTGTATCCTAATACAATATTTTTCAAACGCATATAACTTCCATCATAAATCCACCTTGAAGAAACTCTTTCCGAACGTGCTGCTGTTTTTTTAGGAACATTTGTGTTAGTATTGGTAGGCGTCCAGCGGTCTAGTGCGTTTGTGGTTGAATTTATAGGTTTTCCTAATGTTTCCAATTCCAATAACGTGTAGCTTAAAATTTCATTTCCCTGTGTTCCCTGAATGAAAATACTTAAATCAAAATCTTTCCAACTCAGTTCATTGTTGAATCCGTAGAAAAATTTTGGCAGTGGATTGCCAACAATTGTTTGGTCGTCAGCATTTAAAAGTCCATCGGGCTCACCTGTTAAAACACCATTCGCATCTTTTTTGCCATTAATATCTCTGTATTTTTCGCCACCGGCCACTTGTTCAAAACCTGATCCTGGTAAAAAAGTATCGCCGGTTTGATATACACCATCATAAATGTAGCCGTAAAAACTTCCTACAGGTTCTCCTTCGCGAAGTATTTGTGAGTTACCCAGAGAAACCAAATGCCCTGGACTTGACTTGTAGAGAATGTCTTTGTGGCCAGGAAGTTCAAGAACCTTTTTCCGGTTCGACGCGATATTGAAATCCATATTCCATTTCAATTCACGAGTCAAAATCTTTCCTGAAAGTGTTAATTCAAAGCCTTTGTTCTCGATTTTTCCAATGTTTTTTGTTTGTGTCTGATATCCCGAATAATTTGGAAGCGGTACCGGAAACAATAAATCAGAGGTAATCATCTTGTAATAATCGGCTGTCAGGTTAAGTCTGTTGTTAAAAAATCCAAAATCAGCACCTACATCAATCTGAGCAGTACTTTCCCATTTGAGGTCATCATTTACTACAGAAAATGGTCTTACCGCGTTGACAACCAGGCCATTTACGATAGAGTAGGCATTGGTAAGCCTGGCCAGAGTCTGATAAGGTGCAATCGCCTGATTTCCTACTACACCATAACTCACCCTCCATTTCAACTGGCTGATTGCAGAAACATCTTTCAGGAAACCTTCGTTTTTCATGTTCCAGGCAAGAGCTCCGGAAGGGAAAAAGGCCCATTTATGGTTTTTGCTGAAATTGGATGAACCATCATACCGGCTGGTAAAAGTGAAAAGATATTTATCGCTATATCCATAGTTTAACCGACCAAAAAATGAAGTTTGCTGACCTTCGACGAGTCCTGAAGCTGGTATTGCAGTGATCGATCCGCCTCCTAAATTCCAATATGAAAATTCATCGGTTATCTGCGTGTTGCTGCCTGCAAACCAACTTTCGTTTCGGTAACTTGAATGGGAGTATCCGCCCATGAGGCCGAATTTATGAACTGTTGCAAACGTGGTATTGTAAGACAGGTAGTTTTCAGATGCAATATTGGTATTTTTATTGGCGGCAATACTGGAAATCCCTTTGTCTTTTCCTGCTACTGTAAGCGAAGATGCATATCGGCCATTTCTGATATTAGTGGTTGAAACACCTAAAATAGTTCTGAAACTCAGCCCTTTTGCTAAATTATATTCTGCCGAGAAATTGCCTTGGAGCCGATCATTTACGGTGTTGTTTGTATTTTCATTGATGATCACATAAGGGTTATCAATCGGATCTCCCATGGCAGCAGTTGCGTAAGTGATTCCATCCGCTATATAAATACCCTGATCAGGCATAAACCGTAATGCTGATCCAACAACTCCTGCTTCGTTGGCTCCACCTGAAATTTCCTGTGTGTTAACTCCACCGGTTGTTGACCTTTGACCGAAAATATTAACCCCGATCTTTAATCTTTCAGTAGCATTCATATTAATATTACTGGTTACAGAATATCTATTAAATGATGAACCCAAAATAATTCCCTTTTGATCAAAAAAGGAACCTGACATATAGTAATTAACCAAATCAGTTCCACCGGAAATGGAGAGTTGGTGAGTTTGAATACCTCCTTTTCTGAAAATTTCGTCCTGCCAATCGGTTTCCTGACCCGCACTCACATATAAGGGAAAAGCCTCTTTGGTCATTTCTGTATATTGGGCACCATTGAGCATGTCAATACGATTGATCTCGCTTTGTGAAGAATAGGATGAATTGTATTCAATAACTGCTTTCCCTTTTGACCCTTTCTTGGTTGTTATCAATATAACTCCATTCGAAGCACGAGATCCGTATATGGCAGTAGCTGAAGCATCTTTTAATACTTCCAGTGATTCAATATCTTCAGGTTGAGGAATGATGCCCCCAATAAAACCATCGACAACATAAAGAGGATCGCTGCTTGCATTGATGGATGTACCGCCTCTGACTCTTACATTCAATGAACCCCCGGGATCGCCATTATTGGCGGTTATCTGAACACCGGCTGCCCGTCCCTGTAATGCCTGAACAGCACCTGAAGTGGGGAATGCAACCAGCTGAGCTGATTTAACCGAAGAAACTGAGCCTGTAAGATCGCTTTTCCTAACAGTGCCGTATCCAACAACAATTACTTCGTTTAGCCCAACGGCAGCTTCAAGTAATGTGATATTAATTGTGGTCTGGCTTGCAATCACAACTTCCTGGGAGATCATCCCGATATAAGAGAAAACAAGAATTTTAGCATCTGCCGGTAGTTCTAATGTATAATTACCATTTACATCAGTAACAGTGCCATTTGTTTTACCCTTTATTATTACAGAAACTCCCGGAATGGGTTCACCTTTCTCATCGGTTACTTTTCCGGTAATGGTTTGCTGCTGCATGGCTGCTGCCGTTGCGCTTTTATCTGATTTTGTCAGGATAATTTGTCGGTCGTAAACAACAATTTTGACCTCATCGCCAAAAATTTCATGAAGTACATTTTTAATTGGTTCTTTATCAGCCGCTATATCCACCTTACGCTCAACGTCGATCAGTTTCTGGTTGAATAAAAAATAGAACTCACTTTCTTCCTCAATTTTATTGAGGACCGATTCAATTGAAGCGTCCTTCATATTGAGCGAAATTTTTGTATTTTGCGAATATGTTGTACCTGCAATCAGGTTAGTTATTCCGCAAAAAAACAGCAGGGTGGAAATTTTCATGGTCAGCAGTAATTTTTGCCAGCTAAAATCTGGAAGAGATGAGCAGTCATAGTTTTTTTTCATACTTTTGTAAATAAGGTTAATAATTGGTTGTTGATTGTTCTCGCAAGAAATTTCAGTAATCCATAAACCTGAGGAAAAGTGTTCCCGCACTTTTCCTTTTTGTTTATGTGGTTAATTTAGATTGGATTCAGGGTAGTGCCATATGTATTGGTTTTTGGTTAATGTTAAAATATACAGTTAGAAATTAATGAGCCAGGGGGTAGATGACTATTTTCTTTTTGGAGAAGGAGCCGTCGGGCAATGGAGTTCGCTTACTTTCTACAATACTGATAGGTGAACTTAACTTTAGCAATTTTAATACTTCATCCAGAGATTCATCCTGAAAAGTAGCCCGATACCGATAATCCTGCATTTCAGACCCATGAAGTTTAATATCAACATTATAGTATTGACTTATTTTCCTTGCAACTTCAATAAAAGGGTCATTTCTGAAAATCAGCTTTCCATCTGTCCAGGCAATAAATTTATATGCATCGTCATTACTTATCTGCATTTGTTCAGTTTGAGTGTTGAATTCCAGGTGTTGGTTAGGATGTAGCTCTGAAATTAGTTTAGGTGTCTTATCCGTTGTGTTCACGGATACTTTTCCTGAAACAAGGGTTACCTGGGTTTTTGGATTTGAGTCAAACTCCAAAACGCTGAATTTTGTACCAGTTGCTTTAACGACAAGGCTTTTAGTCTGCACAATAAATGGCCTGGTAACATCACTTTTTACTTCAAAATAGGCTTCCCCCTTTAAATAGACTATTCGGTTTTTATTCATAAATTTATCCGGATATCTCATGCTGCTGCCTGAATTCAGCCAAACCAGCGTAGAATCAGCAAGCCTTATTGAGGTCCTTGTTCCATAGGCAGCGTATATCTCGCTGTAAATAGGTTCATTTACAAAGGTTTCTTTTTGATTATTGAAGTAAATCCAGTAGAGTGTTCCTAAAATAAGTGGAAGGATAATGACTGCAGCTATTTTCTGCCAATAAAACCAAAACGTTTTTTCAGAGGGTAAATCTGAGATAGTTTTAAGTACATTTTTTAATGCTTTCTCTGTATTGATCTTCTGGATATCTATATGTTTGTCTGATGCTGCCCAAACATTACTGACCTCTTCAAAATATTTTTTATTAGCCTCTGAATTTTCAATCCATTCTTCTAATTGGGCAATTTCAACCAAATCAGCCAGTCCTGAAAGATTTCTTACGATTAAAACTAAAATTTGATCCTGATTCATTTCGTTCATTATATTAATACAATGTTAAAGACGTTTAACAATTTCAAATCCACATTTCAAACCTTTTAAATACTTGCCATTATATTCAAATCATTTTTAGTTCTATCCAATTAGTTGCTATATATCAGGATTTAGGTAATTTATTATTATATGGCAAGAAATGATTTTAAAAAATCATCGCTTCATTAAAATACATTGTTGGAGAAAATGCTCATGAAGCCAATTATAATGACAAAATATTCTTTTAATTGTTTTCGCAGCAAGTGTAACGCCTGTCCAATTCGAACTTCAACGGTTCTTACAGAAACACCAAGTATTACAGCAATTTCGTTATATTTGAGATTTTGGTATCTGTTCATACGGAACGCTTCAGAAATTCCTGAAGGTAAACTTTGAAGTGCATTGTCTATCTTTTCCTGCAATTCCGTATATAATACGTAACTATCTGTATCATACTCAACCTGAATAGGACTTGCTTTAACAAGGTTTGAGTGTTTTAATAAAATTTTTTGATGGCGGCACCAATCAATAGATTTATTCTGAACGGTTTTCAGAAGAAATGATTTAAGTGATACAGTAGGATTAACAATTTCACGATCTTCCCAAAGCTTCACAAAAGTTTCCTGAACAATATCTTCGGCACAGCTCAGATCATTTGTGAATCTTAAAGCAAACATCACAAAATCGAGATAATATGCGGTAAAAATATTGCAAAAGGCATCTGAATCTCCTGCTTTCAGCTTGGATATCAGCACCTTCTCTAATAATGAAGCAGGAGTTGTCACTTTTATTTTACTATCTGCAACCAAAGTTAAACATTTCTGCTTATTCTCGGTTTCAGTTTGCCCCATTTTCAAAAGCATTTGTAATTTACTTTTCATAGATAATTACGTGTAAAATAGCTTGATGTGCAAAATAAGTGAAATGCCAATCACTGACCAGCATTTCACTTTAATCAACCGAACCAACCTCAAAATGATTACTCAACTAACCAAATTGTGAGAGTAAGACGTTTAAGAACTAAAATACCACATCTGAAAACAAAAAAAATGTTTCAACAGTTTCATTTAAAATATTTACGGCATAATCTGACATTCTGGAAATCGTACATCTGTCTCAGAGCCGGATGGCACAACAAACTTTTTGCTTTCACGGTATTCATCGAAAAATGGCAAATACGTCGTGGCGCACCAAAACAAGCGCACTCTGCCACAGGAAGCTACATCAAACATAATATGCACTTATGGTAATGTTAGCAGAGCTTAAACTTTTTTATAAATCAAAAAGCATTATTTTTCTAAGGGAAA
The DNA here is from genome assembly GCA_038249635.1 of Bacteroidales bacterium. Taxonomy (GTDB): domain Bacteria; phylum Bacteroidota; class Bacteroidia; order Bacteroidales; family UBA4417; genus UBA4417. Next base: position 12,210 of record JBBSDG010000009.1, read on the forward strand.
TGAAATAAAAAAAAATAGCTATGGCCATAATTTTAATGTTTTACGGGATAATTATTTCAATGTGCTATTTGGAAAATAAACTTCATATACTTAGGGTCTGCTAAAAAACTCCACTATCCCCGTTACATTTGCCCGTAGGGCATTTATATCAATAGAAAAAGGAAAAGGGTTAAATTAAATTGCCCATAGGGCATTAACAATCAAAATGTTATGTTAATTCCTATGGGGAATAAGCCATCATCGATCGATTATTCTATTGACATGTATCCCCTTGCTTAGGCTACGCTCAGCAACCGGGGGAAAAAGCCAAAATTACAAATACAAGGTTTATCTAACTATTCTGTACGTTTCCTTGCAATCATTAACAATATTTACGCGGGTAATTAATTGGTAGCCAGCTTAATAATACATTCTTAGCAGGGCCTGCTTAGTGTGGGATAAATTTACGGTTTAAAAAAAAGACCCAAGTCCCAAGACCCAAATCTCAGGAACCAAGACCTACTCTTAAACCTCGCCTGGAATTTGGAACGCCACTCCGAAGCCAAAAGGTCCTTTTGCAAACGCGTTACCGATGGCTGCCAGGCTCCATCCAAACAATGAAAGGGTGTATCTTGTTTTTGTTCCAAACTTATCAATAATCCCACCTACCAGAAGCATTCCAGAAGCATACGCTACCTGGAAAGAAATTACAATGTTGGCATAAACCGATTCGTAATGAGCAGGGTTATCACCAAAGAGTCCGGCGGCTTCCAGGTAAGGCTTTAGTAAACTTATTACCTGCCGATCGAGGTAATTGATGGTTGTGGCAAAAAACACCAGCGTACAGATTCGCCAGCAGTAAGTTCCGATTGTATTGGGTTGGTTCAGCTGATTCATTTTCGTGATTTGTAGCTCAGTTAAGTTTATCCCTTTTATATTCAGTATGTTACAACTTATATCTGCCTGGCTGCAAGTTGCTGTATTTTTAAAAATCGAAGTAGTTTTTTGCGTTGTTAAAACAAATGTTTTTAACCATTGTACCCAGTAATTCCATGTCGTTTGGAATTTCGCCGTTTTCGACATCATTTCCAATGAGATTACAAAGGGTGCGGCGAAAATACTCATGGCGGGTGTAGGACAGGAAACTCCTCGAATCGGTGAGCATGCCCACGAAACGGCTCAGCAATCCCAGATCCGACAAGGTATTTATCTGATTTTCCATGCCATTTTTCTGATCCATAAACCACCATCCTGCTCCGTATTGTATTTTCCCCGGAATGCTTCCATCCTGAAAATTACCCGCCATGGTGGCAAACAGTTCGTTATCGCGCGGATTAAGATTGTACAAAACAGTTTTGCATAACTTATTTTCAGCTTCGAGGCGGTTCAGCATCTTCGACAGTGGTTCTGCAATAGGTTTGTCGCCAATGGAATCGAACCCAGTATCAGGACCAACCTGCTTAAATAAGCGTGTGTTGTTGTTTCGTAATGCTCCGATGTGGAACTGCTGAGTCCACCCGCGTGAATGATCCATCAGTCCGAATTTGTAAAGCATACACGATTTAAACTTCAGTATTTCATTAATTTCAGGTTGATGGCCAGCCATGACCTTTGCGAAAATGGTGTTGATTTCTTCAATGGAATAATCTTCGGCATAGGCAGTTTCCAAACCATGATCCGAAAGGCGACATCCATTTTCATGGAAATAAAGATGTCGTTTATCCAACGCATTTATCAATTCCCCAAAAGTATTGATTTCAATACCTGAAACAATAGCCAACTGATTGATATATTGGCAATAAACTCCAGGATCCTCAATCATCATCGCTTTATCAGGGCGCCAGGCCGGTAAAACTTTTACCTCGAAACCATCGGCTTTAATTTTCTGGTGATATTCAAGAGTATCAACGGGATCGTCGGTTGTACAGATAGTATGAACATTGGCCATCCGGATGATATTGCGGCAACTGTATTTCTGTTTTCTCAGCTTTTCGTTGCAAGCATCATAAATTGAGCGGGCATTTTCCGGACTTAATACTTCATTTATCCCGAAGAATTTTTTCAATTCCAGATGAGTCCAGTGAAACAGTGGGTTGCGAATAGTATATAGAACGGTTTCGGCCCATTTTTCAAATTTTCCCCAGTCGGAAGCATTGCCGGTACAGTATTTTTCATCAACGCCATTGGTTCGCATGGCCCGCCATTTATAATGATCGCCGGCCAGCCATATTTCGGTAATGGTATTAAACCTTCGATCCTCAGCAATATCTTTCGGATTGATATGGCAGTGGTAATCGAAAATGGGCATTTTGGCTGCGTGGTCATGGTATAAATTCTGAGCAGTTTCGGTTTGCAGCAGAAAATTCTCATCCATAAATTTTTTCATATTTTAGTGTATTAAGAGTAAACCTATCAAAACGAATAACAGCAATCTAAGACTGATTTCGCACATTGTCCGGGTGCGAATGCAGGTAAATATGTTCGCAATTCGACCTTTTCCATACCGGGCTAAGATCCAATCCTTACAACTTGGCTTTCATGATCGGTTGCAGTTACGCAACACCCTGATGTGAAAACCTGTCGCCAATTCCCAAACTAAATTTGCCCAATTTTATATAATGCTGAATTACTTATTCCTGATTGAAATGGAAAACGTTCCGTGTGCGAACACGAAAATAATATTTAAAATGAATTCTCCAACAAAAGTGAACGAAAAAATATTTCCGTGTTCGCACACGTTATGTTATAAAAATGCATTAATTTTGTTCCTGTCATTTATTTTCATCCCTTATTCTTAAAGATTATCAAAGCAATAAACCCCGCCCGGATCAAGGATATTGCACAAAAGGCGAATGTTTCAACAGGAACCGTCGATCGTGTAATTCATAATCGTGGAGAAGTGTCAAAGGCCTCCCGCGAAAAGATACTTGCCATTATTAATGAGCTGGAATATCAGCCCAATATTTTGGCACGCACATTAGCTACAAAAAAAACGTTTTCGTTTTCCTTACTTGTTCCTGAGGCAAATTCGCCGGAGGCATATTGGAATAAGCCCATGACCGGAGTGAGGAAAGCATTTCAGGAAATACAGCAATATGGTGTGGAAATCTCCACGCATCTTTTCAGGCAATCCGACTCATATACATTTGTTCGTGAAGCCTCGTTGATTCTTGAAAGCCAGCCGGATGGAGTTGTGCTGGCACCTTTCTTTTCGAGAGAATCGAAAACATTCATTGCTGAATTGCAAGAGCTAAAAATCCCCTATGTTTTTATAGACTCCAATTTCGATGACAGTAACAAACTGAGTTATATCGGACAGAATTCATTTCAATCGGGAACACTGGCTGCCAGATTATTGGATTATGGGCTTCCTGAGAAAGCATCGTTACTGATTCTGCATTTTGCGAAAGAAATGGATAATCAAAACCATCTGGTTCAACGGGAAAAAGGATTTTACGATTATTTTAAAAACAAGGATCCGGAAGGCCAAAAAAAACTGATCACACTTGAAATTGCCGACCCGACTGACCTCAATTTTTCCGACAAACTTGAATCAGCAATAGATACAACTGTAAAAGGAATTTTCGTAACCAATTCGCAAGTTTATCATCTGTGTAAATTCCTTGCGAATACTAATAGAAAAGGCATACATGTGATTGGTCACGATTTGATCAGCGAAAATATTGATTGTCTGAAAAATGGAACTGTTGATTTTCTGATTTGTCAGCGTCCGGAAGAACAGGGATACAATGCTGTGATTGCCCTTTTCGATCACATTATTATGAATAAGTCTGTCATCAGGGATAATTATACATCCATCGACATAATTACAAAAGAAAATCTGGAGTATTATAAATAACAAAAATGGGCAGAAATGGCAACAATGAATTTTGATGATCTCAAAGGAAAAGTCTGCGTAATTACCGGTGGTGCCGGAGTTCTTGGTTCCGCAATGGTAAAAGCAATGGCCTCTGCCGGTATCCGCATTGCGCTGATTGATTACAAACCAGAGCGATCCATCGAATTGGCGAAAAGAATTTCGGCCGAGTTCGGCACTGAAGTTATTGGCGTTGAAGGCAATGTACTTGATAAGGAATCTTTGATCAAAGCTAAGAAAATCATTAATGAAAAACTGGGCGATATTGAAATGCTGATAAATGGTGCCGGGGGAAATCACCCCAATGCTACCACTAAAGTGGAACAAATGGACGAAAATAACATCAATAAATTGGAAGATACTTTTTACGGCCTCGAAATGGATGGCTTCGACAAAGTTTTTGCTCTTAATTTCAAAGGAACCATTCTGCCCTCAATGGTTTTTACAACCGATATGCTTAAAAACAGGAAAGGAGTTGTACTTAATGTTTCCTCCATGAATTCCTATAAACCTCTTACTAAAATTCCTGCTTATTCAGCGGCAAAGGCTTCAATCAATAATTTTACTGAATGGCTGGCCGTACACCTTGCTAAAGTCGGAATCCGTGTAAATGCAATAGCTCCGGGATTTTTCATCACTGATCAGAACCGTTTCCTGGTTTTAGATCAGGCAACAGGAAATTTTTCAGCCAGAGGACAAAAAATTATTAACAATACTCCCATTGGAAAATTCGGTGAACCTGATGATTTGCAGGGAGCAACACTTTTCCTGCTTTCGGATATATCATCGTTTGTAACGGGAATTGTAATCCCTGTCGATGGCGGGTATAGCGCATTTGGCGGGGTTTAGTATTCGTAAAGGTTCAAATATGCGTGGTGTTCAAGCTTGGTCCATGCTACGTGTTCAATAGTTCAAAGTCTCGATTTAACAGGAATTGAATAACGATTTATAAAAAGATATGACTTTCACAAACAGAAACAAAGTATGAGTATTGATATTAAAAAAGATTGTAAATATTCACTGCTGGTTGCAACCAGCATGGGTGTAAGGATTACACCGGTAAACGGTCAGCCTGTTCATAGCAGTCATTTGTTCGAAATGCAGGCCACCAGTGCCGAAACCAACGTGGCAAGCATTGCTTCCTACCTTGGGTTGCCTGTAAAAGTGCTTACTACTTTCGTAAAGGACAGTCCGGTTGCACAGTTCATCAAAAGCAATCTTAAAAGTCGCCATATGGATTATGAAGGACCTGAAGTGGCTCAGGGCGATCCGTGGGGTTACCGCCATCAGTTTAATATTGCTGACAGTGGATTTGGTTCCCGTGGTCCCCGTGTGCTAAACGATCGTGCAGGCGAAGTTGGCCGCACACTTAACGTAAAAGATTTTGATCTGGAACGCATATTTGGGAATGAAGGTGTTCAGATTGTACACCTGTCGGGATTGATCGCTGCATTGTCGCCCGAAACAACAACTTTTTGCCTCGAAATCGCCCGTGCAGCAAGGAAATACGGAACACGTATTTCATTCGACCTGAATTACAGAGCATCGTTCTGGAAAGGCCGGGATATGGAATTACGTGAGAGTTTTACCGAAATTGCTTCACTTTCGGATATCCTTATCGGCAACGAGGAAGATTTTCAACTCTGCCTAGGTATCGATGGTCCCGAAGCTGGCGGTAAAGGGATTGAGGCTGAAATAGAAGGATTTAAAGGAATGATTAGCCGTGTAAAAAAGGCTTTCCCCAATGCCTCTGTATTTGCAACTACCTTACGCCAGGTAATCAGTGCCAGCGAACACCTCTGGGGTGCAATTATGCTCGAAGGTAACGACTGGCAGGTTATTGAACCTCGCAAAATCACGGTGCTCGATCGCATTGGAGGTGGCGATGGATTTGTTGGTGGTTTGCTTTATGCTATACTGAAAGGCTGGGAATCCGAAAAATGGCCACAGTTTGGCTGGGCTACCGGTGCATTGGCAACAACCTTTCTGACTGACTATGCACAACCGGCGGATGAAGAGATGGTGTGGAGTATATGGAAGGGAAATGCGAGGGTGAGGAGGTAGGCGTAAATGCAAAGGCGGAGGCTTTCTAAGGAAAAGATTAAAATTAAAGGACGGAAAATTTTAGGTAATGAAACACATAAATGAAAGATCATGAGCTACAGGGAAAAGAAATACAATGATTTCAAAGATATGCCTTTGTGGCTGAAAGCTTTTACTTTGCTCAACGGAATCTACAAATTAATAAAATAATTTCCTGATGATGAAAGATTTGCCTTAACTGATGATTTAAAATGGCAGCAAATTCTGTGGTTCATAATCTGGCCGAAGGTTACGGACGATTTGAAGCCAGGAATAAAACCCGGTTTTATAAGATTTCGAGAGGAAGCGCATTTGAATCCATGAGCCATATACTGGTAGCAGAATCTCAAAATTACCTGAATTCAGAAACTGCCGAAAATCTGATTTTACGCTACAAAGAAATGATAGAAGAACTAAATTCTTTGATTTATTCTCTGAAAAAATAACATTCTGGCTTGCGCAGAAGCTAATCTTGCCTTTGCCTAATTTAAACAATATGCTCTATTACGAAAATGGATCTGCTGAAAAGGAGTTAAGCGTTGAAGATCTGAAAACTGGTCTCTATACTGCGTTGATGAAACTTGGGCCAAAACAAAAAGTTCTCGCCATCCCACCCGATTACACACGCTTGCCAAGCCGCTCCGGTGAATTGACCGAAATGGCCTGGCAATATTACGGCGAATATTTAACAGATGTACTTCCGGCATTGGGAACGCATACGCCGATGACCACTCACCAAATTGCTCACATGTTCGGCTCCATGCCTGCATTGTTGATCCGTGAACACGACTGGCGAAATGATGTAGTTACCGTTGGCACTGTTCCTGCTGAATTTGTGAAAGAAGTATCGGAAGGTGCCGTTGATTTTCCATGGCCTGCCCAGGTTAACAAATTGCTGGTTGAAGGCAATTTTGATCTAATTTTGTCAATAGGCCAGGTGGTGCCTCATGAAGTAGTTGGAATGGCGAACTATAACAAAAATATTTTTGTCGGTACCGGCGGTGTCGAAGGTATTAACAAGAGTCACTTTATCGGTGCTGCTTTTGGTATGGAGCGTATGATGGGTCATGCTGATACTCCGGTAAGGCGGATTTTTAACTATGCTTCCGAAAATTTTACTCAGCATTTGCCAATTGTTTATGTTCAAACAGTAGTTGGACTTGATAAATCTGATGGGAAAATCAAAACACGCGGGCTGTTTATCGGCAACGACTTCGAAGTATTCGATAAAGCAGCAAAACTAGCTTTACAGGTAAACTTTGAGATGCTTGACAAACCCTTGAAAAAAGTAGTCGTTTACCTCGATCCCACTGAGTTTAAGAGTACATGGCTTGGGAATAAATCCATTTATCGCACAAGGATGGCAATTGATGATGGTGGCGAACTGATTGTATTAGCTTCGGCTTTGGTTGAGTTTGGAGAAGACAAAGAAATAGACCGCCTGATCCGTAAATACGGTTATTCCGGAACTCCTGCCACACTCAAAGCCTGCGACGAAAACGAGGAATTACGTAAAAACCTGAGTGCCGCAGCTCACCTGATCCACGGCTCATCCGAAGGTCGTTTCAGCATAACTTATTGCCCCGGAAAAGAACCGGAGAATCTTACAAAAACCGAAATCGAAAGCGTAGGATTCAAATATGCTGATATTGATGCAATGACTGCAAAATACGTTCCGGCGAGTTTACGCGATGGATTCAATATTATGCCGGATGGTGAGGAAATATTTTACATTTCGAACCCGGCACTTGGACTTTGGGCTTTTAAAGACCGGTTTAAGTATTAGATCTCCGGCGAAATATATCAAAAATCAATGGTTCAAAATAGGTAATTGCATTAAAATCAGAACGCGAATAAATCACATCTGAAACTTGAATTAAAAAACAGAAGAATGAAAAAATTAGCTGACATTGGATTAATCGGATTGGCCGTAATGGGCGAAAACCTGGTATTAAATATGGAAAGCAAAGGCTTTACCGTAGCCGTTTTTAACCGCACTATTGAGCGTGTTGATCACTTTATAGCTGGCCGTGGCGCCGGTAAAAACTTTATCGGAATCCATTCCATTGCCGAACTCTGTGCATCGCTCGAGAAACCGCGGAAAGTAATGATGCTGATTAAAGCCGGGAAACCTGTTGATGATTTTATCGGCCTTATTATTCCTCACCTTGAATCTGGTGATATTATTATAGATGGTGGAAATTCACATTTTCCTGATACTATTCGTCGTGTTAAATATGTCGAAAGCAAAGGATTCCTTTTCGTTGGCACCGGTGTTTCGGGTGGCGAGGAAGGCGCTTTGCTCGGTCCTTCGATGATGCCTGGCGGATCTCCTGCCGCATGGCCTGCAGTGAAAGAGATTTTTCAGGCGGTGGCAGCCAAAGTGGAGGATGGCACTCCTTGCTGCGACTGGGTTGGCGAAGGTGGAGCAGGACACTTTGTTAAAATGGTTCACAATGGTATTGAGTATGGCGATATGCAGATAATCTGCGAAGCGTACCAACTGATGAAAGAAATGCTGGGTATGAGTGCCGACGAAATGCACGATGTTTTCAAAATCTGGAACGATGGTGACCTTGATTCGTACCTCATTGAAATTACCCGCGATATTTTAGGATTCAAGGATGAAAATGGTGAGGCATTGGTCGAAAAAATCCTGGATACTGCCGGTCAAAAAGGCACAGGAAAATGGACCGGTGTTGCAGCTCTTGATCTGGGAATTCCTTTAACACTGATAGGCGAATCAGTATTTGCCCGTTGCCTGTCGGCACAGAAAGACATTCGTGTTGAAGCATCAAAAGTACTCAACGGGCCGGGAACGAAATTCACTGGCGACAAAGCTCAGATGATTGCCGACCTGGCAGATGCAGTTTTCTGTGCAAAAATTATTTCATACACACAAGGCTATAACCTGATGATGGAAGCAGCAAAAGAATATGGCTGGAACCTGAATTACGGTGGCATTGCCCTGATGTGGCGTGGAGGATGTATTATCCGTTCGGTATTTCTGGCCGATATCAAAAAAGCATTCGATCAAAATCCAAACCTTCAAAACCTGCTGCTTGACCCGTATTTCAAAGAAAAAGTGCAAACCGCGCAGGCAGGTTGGCGCCGCGTTTGTGCCACCGCTTTAACTTACGGTATTCCTGTTCCGGCTCTTACTTCAGCACTTTGCTATTTCGATGGAATCCGCAGCGAACGTTTGCCCGCTAACCTGCTACAGGCTCAACGCGACTACTTTGGTGCCCATACTTATGAACGGATCGATAAACCACGAGGCGAATTTTTCCATACCAACTGGACGGGAAGAGGCGGCGATACAGCCTCAACTACATACCTGGTATAGCTCTGAACAAAATCAGGGAATTGTTAAACTTCATTTTTAAGATTTTGCGAGTTCATCAGGAATGAGAAAGAGATTTCACAAAAAATTACATCATTATATTACTAAAAAAGCAAAATATGAAACCCAACTTAGCAAAAGCAATATTGTCAGTTTTAACTGCTTTCACCTTGTCAATCAGTCTTCAGGCTCAGACAACTGATTTGCCTTGGCTCAACTTATTCAATGGAAAGTCATTGGATGGCTGGGAACAAAAAGGCGGTAATGCAAAATACTCTTTCGAAAATGGCATCCTCGTCGGGCAAACAGTTGCCAGTACACCAAACAGTTTTTTGTGTACCCTGAATAATTTCGATGATTTTATCCTCGAATTTGATGTGTTTCTCGACAGGGCTACCAATTCAGGTGTGCAGTTTCGCAGTCACAGTAACCCCGATTTCCTGAATGGACAAGTACATGGCTACCAGTGCGAGATAGACCCCAGTGATCGCAAATGGAGCGGTGGAATTTATGAAGAGGCCTTCAGGGGATGGTTATTTCCTGTTAAAGATGATATAATTGCTCAGCAAGCTTTTAAAATGGGCCAGTGGAACCATTACAGGATCGAAGCCATAGGTGCCAACATAAGAACATTCATTAATGATATTCCGGTTGCAAACCTCGAAGACGATTATACCAAATCAGGTTTTATCGCCTTACAGGTGCATAGTATCGGTGACAAAAAGGAGGATGAAGGCATTAAGATAAAATGGAAGAACATACGGATAATTACCGATCGGCCTGAAAAATATGTAACAGCCACTACGGTTCCTCTAAAACAAAACTTTAACACCCTCACAAAAACGGAATTGGAAAGTGGCTGGAAACTGCTTTGGGACGGAAAAACAAGTACAGGTTGGAAGAGTTCGCGAAGTGATGCTTTCCCGGCAAACGGATGGGAAATGAAAAACGGTATCCTTTCAGTTGTTGAATCGGATGGTGCCGAATCGTCGAGAGGAGGTGATATTGTAACCACCGAAAACTATGGCAATTTTGTTTTGATGGTCGATTTCAAACTAACACAGGGCGCAAACAGCGGGATAAAATATTTTGTGGATCCCACCATAAACAAACAGATTGGTTCAGCCATAGGGCTTGAATATCAACTGCTTGACGATAATGTTCATCCCGATGCAAAGCTTGGGCGTTCAGTAGGAATCCGCACCCTTGCATCCCTTTACGACCTTCAAAAGGCTGTAAACAAAGCACCAAACCAAATTGGTGAATGGAACCACGCCATGATTGTTTCCAATAAAAATCATGTTGAACATTGGCTTAACGGCGTTAAAGTACTCGAATATGAGCGTAGCAGCAACGACTTCCGCAAGCTGGTATCCGAAAGCAAATATGCTGCTATTCCTGGTTTTGGCGAAATAACAGAAGGTCCGATATTACTTCAGGATCATGGGAATAAGGTTTCGTTCAGAAATTTAAAAATAAAAGTAACCAAATAGAGATAATTATAAAGTTTATAGCCAACATCTGTAAGCCTTTAAGATAACAATGCGAATTTTTTGAAAATGAATAACCGTAGAGAATTTATTAAAAAATCAGCACTTGCTTCAGCAGCCGTTTACTTTGGAGGTGTTGCAATAGCTTCGGGTCGGAATTTTTATACTCCGGGTACAGCAAATGGAACAATTAACGCGGCACTTATCGGTTTGAACGGGCGGGCCAAAGCACTGACCGAATCAATAGCCGCCTGCTCCAATATCCGTGTTTCGCATATATGCGATGTGGATTCGTTTAATCTTGAGATTCATAAAGAATATTGTCTTCTGAAACTGGGCTACACTCCCGAAACAGAAAGAGATTTCAGGAAACTTCTTGAGAATAAAGATATTGACGCGGTGATTATTGCCACTCCCGAGCATTGGCATGCACCCATGGCCATTATGGCATTACAGGCCGGTAAACATGTTTATGTTGAGAAGCCATGTAGCCATAATCCTTTTGAAAATGAACTGCTTGTGGCAGCTCAGAAAAAATACGGCAAAGTTGTGCAGATGGGAAACCAGCAACGATCGGCGGCAACCTCGGCATTAGCGGTTAAGGAAATAAGTGAAGGCGTAATTGGCGATCCTTATTATGCAAAAGCCTGGTACAGCAATTCGCGCAAGCCAATTGGTAAAGGCAAGGTAATTCAGGTTCCCGAAACACTTAACTGGGATTTATGGCAGGGTCCAGCCAGTCGCGAAGCTTACCGCGACAACATTCATCCATACAACTGGCATTGGTTCAAAACATGGGGAACCGGCGAAATTCATAACAACGGAACACACGAAATTGATATTTGCCGTTGGGCAATGGGCGTAGCTTATCCCAGCCGTGTTAACAGCACCGGCGGACGTTTTCACGCGAACGACGATTGGCAGTATTTCGATACCCAACTGGTAAATTATGAATTTGACGGAGGGAAAGTTATTTCTTGGGAAGGCCTCAGTTGCAACGGATTAAACCAATACGGAAACCGGGGTCGCGGAAGCATTATACAGGGAACAAAAGGCTCTGTTCTTCTCGATCGTGGCGGTTATATCCTCTATGATATCAATGGAAAAGAAATAAAACAAGTGGAAGAAGTGGCTCAAGGCAGCACCAACACAGCTGATACCCGGGGATTCGATGCATTAACCATAAAACACGTGCAGAATTTCGCAAACGCCATACTGCAAAGCGAAGCACTTCATTCGCCAATTCACGATGCATCTGTTTCAACCATGCTTTGCCACCTTGGCAATATTTCGCAGTTTGAGCATTCCAGCCTCGATATTGACAAAACCAACGGACATATCCTCAACAATAAAGCAGCAGTCGAAAAACACTGGAAACGCCAATACGAAAAAGGCTGGGAACCGAAATTGTAAGATTGATACAAATCCATTGAGTGAAAATCTGACTTTAATCCGTATTAGCTTAATGAAGGATAATTTTCGACAGACTTCTGTCTGTTTATCAAGTGATTATAGAAATAAAATGCAAATAAAAAATAGTTCATCAAGCAAACTGTAGCCTATACATGGGAACAGCTCATTTTTACCAAAGCAGTTTTTTAATGTATTCAAGGTTTGAATTGTTCATTCCTGTTAAAGAAACCGTGAAACTAAACTTGCTGTTTCAACAAATTGTTGAAAAGATGGGCCAACTTGAAAATGACATCAGTAAATATAGTGAGAGAAGCGAAACAAGCAGGCTAAATATAAATGCGGCAAAAAAGCCGGTAAAAGTCAGCAGTTCATTTTTTGGCTTGCTCCAGCAATGTATTGAGTATAATCAGAAAACCGGTGGTTACTTTAATATCTGTGCCGGATCAGGTTCCCAAAAGGATAGAATGGGAATAACCATTGATAAAAAAACGCAGACCGTTTATTACGAGTCGGCAGATATATCCATTGATTTTGGAGCTATCGGGAAAGGTTTGGCTATGGAGATTGCTTTAAAATCACTCCAAAATGAAGGCATCGTCCAGGCATTTATCAATTTCGGCGAAAGTTCGGTATTTGGGCTTGGAATGCATCCGCATGGCGATTGCTGGCCGGTGAACATCATAAACGGAAAAAATAGTCTTACACTGAATCTCAATAATAATGGATTGTCTTCGAGCGGTTTGCATACTGTAAATGATGAATTAACGGCTCATATTTTTGATCCGCTAACCAGCCAACTCGTGAAGAGGAATGAAAAGATTGTAGTAAAAAGCGATTCGCCTGTTTTAGCCGAAGTTTTATCAACGGCATATTACGCTGCACCCGACCACAAACGAAATGAAATCAGCTATAATTTTCCTGACGCGGAGATTTATATGCTTTAGATTTGCCGGATTAAATTGGCAGCATTTGCTCATTACATTAACAACTGAATTGACAACAAAATAAATGAATTTGAAAATTTAACCATTATGGGGGAAGATAATAATCCGGGACGTAGAGATTTTATTGGAAAAATAGCAGCCTATACAGGCAGTGCACTTATTCTGGGTGGCATTGGATGGGCAGGCACAAAGCTAACCGGATCAGCAGATTCTGAAGTGACTTATGACGGTAAGCTAATAAAAATAGGAGTTGTCGGTACAGGGAGCAGGGGAAATTATTTATTGGAACTCCTGCTATCTGTTCCCATTGTTGAAGTTGTGGCGATATGCGACAATTATCCGCCAAATCTCAGGCAAGGCCTCGAAATTGCCAAAGGGAAAGTGAGGAGTTACGACAACCACCTTGTAATGTATGAAAAGGAAAAGCTAGATGCGGTAGTGGTAGCAACCCCGCTTCATCAACATGCACCTGTTGTTCTCGATGCTTTTGAGGCAGGGTTTCATGTGTTTTGCGAAAAAAGCTTGGCGCGTACTGTGGATGATTGTGTGGCAATGGTGAAAGCATCGCAGGTGGCAGGAAAAGTTTTTCAGATTGGATTGCAACGCATGTTCGACCAGAATTACCTTGCCTTTATGCAAATGCTGAAAAATAATCAGATTGGCAGAGTAACCCAGGTGCGGGCATACTGGCACCGCAACAACGACTGGCGCCGGCCTATTCCATCCCCCGAACTCGAACGTAAAATTAACTGGCGTTTATACAACGAATATTCCTGTGGTTTGATGACCGAACTGGTTGCACACCATATTCAGGTTGCAAACTGGGTTTTAAACGCAACACCGGTAAAAGTAATGGGTTCGGGAAGCATAAATTACTGGAACGATGGCCGGGAAGTATTTGATAACGTGAATCTTGTATATGAATATCCGGGCGGTATCCATCTCAATTGCGATTCGATGATAAGCAACAAACATTACGGAGCTGAAGTGCAGGTTTTGGGCGACAAAGGAACTTTTGAAATGGAGTCAGGATTATTTTATACCGAAAACCCGCCTCCATCGCCAGGAATCCTGCAACTGATCAATACCATTGAGCATGGAATATTCGATGCCATAAACCTACAGGGTACAAGCTGGGCACCGGAGCTAATTATCCATGATACACCGCATTATATAAATCCGCGCAAGCATACACCTGACTCAACACGCGAACAATTGGTAGCTTTTGCCAGGTTCGTGCAAAAAGGCCAGCCGGTTCCCGAACTTGTTAAGCATGGCTTTAATACTTCGGTGGCAACTTTGTATGGCGATATTGCCATTAAAGAAAACAGGATTGTAACTATCCCTGATGAACACAGAATGTAATACTCTGATTATGAAAGATATTAAAATCAAAGCCAAAACACTTAAGCGTGAAATCATTATCTTCGCTATAGTACTTTCGATCGCATTTGCAGTTAATATAGCTGCTATTGCATTGTTCAAAACGAGTTGGATTGAACTGTATAAAGAACTGTATGTGGTTTTTATACTGGCCTTTGTACTTTATATTTTGCTGATACCATTCCGATTATTGGCAAACTTTTTACAGAGAGTATTTTGGCATGCAAGCAAGCGAATTTGAAATTACGGAGAGGGGAAGTAGCTTAATCCGCGATATTTAAACAGCCTTGTAATTCGTATGTTACCTGACTTATGAATATGACAAGCTAAACAGGAATTTTTGCTGCTATTGCTATAACGGTATCACTTATTGGTGGTCTTTTTAAACTTTTTACGCCCCAAAGTGGTACAAATTTATCATGGAAATAGTATGGTGCATAACTTCCAGGTTATCAACAAAATAACAGCTCAAAATCAGATAAATTGTAAATGGCATTTTTACCAATGGAATAATACAAAATGCAAAATAATACACAACTATTACCTGTAGCATCACAATTGATAAACCATAATCCGAAGTGCTGAATCCGACTTAAGATAAATATTAAATGAACTTTTTCAACCATGATCCGATCCATTTGAATACAGTGCCACCCACAAATATTTTGTTCAAAGTCTGATTCTCCGGCATTGGCTTCCGCACAACGGATTTAGTGGGCAATGGTCGAAAAAAAATCCTACAAAGCCCTGCGCATGACTTTATAGGATTTTATTATTCAAAAACAATAACCGGCTTATTATTTCCTGAGTATTATTTTCCGGCTCAGGTGCTGACCGCTGCCTGTAATTTTAAGCAGATAGACTCCGCTAACCTGATCTGTAAGGTCGATCTGGAATTTGGTTGCAGCACTCACTTCTTTACTCATGATTTTGGCTCCAAGCATATTAAAGACAGAAACCTCTGCTTTTATACCCTGATTCTGTCCAATCTCGACATTGAAAACTCCGGTTGCAGGATTCGGATAAATTGTAAATACCGGCGTATCGGTAACGGATATTCCAACATTTGAAGATTCCTTTACAAGTACTGTTACTGATACAGGATCCGAATTAATCATCCCATCATTAACTACCAGATACAGCGTATAATACGTATCGCCAGTCGCATAAGGCGCATAGAAAGTAGGATTACCAATAGTTGTGGCACTTAGCACGATTCCGGCCGGTGCAGTCCATGTATAGGTCAGCAGGTCGTTGTTCGCATCCGAAGACAGACTTCCATCGAGGGTTACCAAATCTCCTTCATTTACGGTTTGAGCCGGTCCGGCAATGGCCACAGGTGCCTGGTTTGGCCTTACAATTGTCCATTGTGCTTTAGGAACTGAAAGTCCAGTCTTGCCGCTGTTATACTTCTGTAGTTTTGTGAGATCGACAGACAAGGCATAACTTCCGCCACTGTTACCAGCCAGGCTGATCCCTTTCAGCACATAAAGCTTGTCGGTTTTTTTGCTGATGGTTATATTATCATTGGGAATGACTTGCCCGTTTCGCTCAAATTTAAGATAGCCTTTCAGGGCAGAATCATTCAGCAGCTTATCGGAGAATTCAAGTACCACCGAATCAGGCTGCGCCGCCAGTGCAAGTGCAGGAATATTCTTCCAGTTTGCAAGCAGTGATGCCTCATCGATAAATACCAGGAGCGAAGTAATGGCTTCATTGGTCAGACTATCCAAACAATGTGCTTCCAATACCAGGTTCCCTGAAATTGTGAACTGAAACGGTACCGTCAGCAAGCCCGTGCTTACATTCGGGACTTCAGCAAGTAAAGTCATATTACCGTGATCATTCTGGTAAAGCTGAATCCTTGAAGATGGCTCATTTACAGTCATGATAGCAGACAATGTTCCTGTAGCGGTTACAGCGTCTGTATTTGAGAACCCTAAATCAGGTGTTATCTTCAAGCCTGTCACAGCTTTTGGAGCTCTCCTGAAGACAAGCCATTTACGCTCAATAGTTCCTGTAGCTGTATTTCCTGAAATATCAGAAACACCATCCAGCTTGATCTTCAGTGTATAATTGCCGTCGGAATACGTAAGCAGTCGGAACTGGGTAAACAGGTAATCGCTGCCCGATATTTTTTTAATATCCAGTTGCGAGAGTGGTTGTCTCTGCCCGTCTTTCCACAACTCAAGGGATGAAAGCCCGAAACCATTCACCGGCTCGCTGAACTGAATATCAATTCCGGTAACATGCTGCGAATCAAATCCACCCGTTTTAGTCAATGTTATCAAGCTTATCACAGGTGGCGCCTGGTCGATTGTCCATTCTACCGTTTGAATGATTGCACCACTAACACCTTCAAGCGAGGTGATCTTTGGCAAATCGACGGTGAGCGAATATTTTCCGTCAGCCGACAAAAATGACTTCAGTCCCGAAACTTTGAACAATTTCCCCTCATTATCCATTGAAGCGATTGTAACCGTTCCCGAAACTGCGGTTCCGTTTTTCTTCCAGCTAAAACGTTCGGGCCACAAGGTAGATTGATCGATGGGCACATTGAAACGAACCAGAATGAAATCGGCTATAGATTTCACAGCACTATCGGAAGCCGGAAGTCCGACAAATTCAGCAACAAACGGGATGTGGGCAAATTGTGTCCAGGTGGCTTGTTTACCTACTTCACCAAATGTACCGGTAAGATCACTGATAGCTGCCGTTTGCACATTGAGTACATAATATCCGTCAGTCAGTGTTTTTGAAGTTAGGTTAACCTTAAAGGTAACTGGGCCAATCTGTGTTACTGTTACCGATGCGTCCATTAATTCCGGACCGCCTTGAGCACGCAACGTCATATCCTGGTATGTAAATGTGGAAGGATCGATTGCTTTGCTGAATACCACGGTCACAGACGTAACAGGGGTGGCCACAAATTTGGAAGGCACATTGTCAATCCGAACGATAGCGGGTACCGCCTGATCTTTAGGTGCATATTTTAGCTTGTATTTAGCCGGGCTTGCCGACTTGAATACATCCGTAAAGTGCAGCATATTTTCATAGACTGGTTCTTTCCCGTCGGGCAATGTAACAAAGGTTTGCCACACGTTTCGCAAAGGAATAACCTGCCCATCTTCACGGGTTACACTTACCAGTTTATAGGAACCATTTCCCGGATCGCTCATTTTCTGATAGTTCCATCCGATTTTAGCCGGCGTAACTGTTAGATCAGTTTCAAAGGCTGGTGCAGAAACAACCCCGGAAGCCGACATTGCCGAAGCCGGATATACATCCAAAACTCCGCCATTTGACAAGTAAATTGCATCGGGAGTTTCTTTAGCGTCTTGCACTTCATTTACCAGGAAATCGTTGATTCCATCTTCAACGCCATCGTAAACATCAACGCTACGGATAAGCTCGTGAAGGGTTGCTCCGCTTATGAGGCTGAGATCAGGATTGCCACGACTATCGAGGTGGGTAACTTTTGCATCGTAATTCACAAAATGACCCAGCAGATCGCTGGTAAACCACCATTGACCGATTGCAGCCGATTTTGGAGCTATATTCCCGAAATCAATATCAGTAAGTCCTAACTGACGGGGTTTTCCATTCAAATTTGAACCTATCAGAGCAAAGTTAATGGCCAGGCCCTTCTGGTTTTCAACAATCTTGGGCTGAGCTGACTCTATGCGTACACTGTTTGCCGTACCATAACCATTGTTCTGAATCATAACTGCCAGCTCGGCCGGTATAATCGGCTCAACGGCAACCGTGAGAGGATCATCACCCAGGATATCACGCTGCATAAAATAATGCAGGAAAAGATCGGGGCTTGGATTTACGTCCAGGGTAACCGGGAATAAAGGTTTGGTAACAGTTACACCTGTGAAAGGGTCGAGGTATGAGAATGATCCGCCGAAGGAGTAGCTTTTAGGCACAGTAGGTGCAGCTCCTTTTTCGGGAATAAACAGGACGGTGGCACTGCCTTTCAGATCAGGGCCCAAAGTACCTGTGCCATCTATACCGGTAAGAATATCCAGCGCCTTGGTATCAATCTGGAAAAGATCATTGGCCAAAATACCATTTTCATCTTTTATTTCGAGGTTTAGTTTAACCTCTTTCATGGCGGTAGTTTTGTTACCGTTATAAATGGTGAGTGTGCCTTCGAAGGCTTCGCGGGTCATAACCAATTTCTGATCTATCTTTATAGTAACTGATGAACATACTGAACTCCTGCCACCTTCGGCCTGTTCTTTGGTAGTCTTCAATGCATCATTATACATTTCCAGCACATTGGCATAGCCG
>JBBSDG010000010.1:0-30942 GCA_038249635.1 Bacteroidales bacterium
ACCCATTCGTTTTTAAGCAGCGACCACCAGTCAACAGCCAGGCCTTTGAGTACATATTCGTATGGCAACCAACCATAACCCTGTTCGCCCCAGCCTGTACCCCATGAGTTACGGATCAGAAATGCGCCAACAGTTTCTTTTGCCCCTGCAGCCGCATTTTTAATCTTCATTTTATCATCGTACCCGGCCACCACAATGGCATGACCACCAGCTATCTTTTCGCCCCGTGTAGGGTATGGAATTTTTCCTCCATTTGCATCCGCCTGATCAATGGAATTATAGACAGTAAAGCCAAACATAGACGGGAAGCCTACCGAAAGATTAACCTTTAATTGGCTTAGCAAATCCTGGGGTTTAGTACCGGGAGGATCGAGCCTGTAATAGCTGATTGCCTGGTAATTTTGTGCAAAGGCATAACAAAAAGCTGTTGGCTCAATATCAAAATATGATTCAACATATGGCCAATACTCTTCGGGTGGAAGCCCGAACAGCACCATAGCACCCATGGTAGTACGCAGAAAAGCTCCGGTATCCCCGGTTTCCTTCATAAGGTTGCGGGTAGCTTTATAAAGGAACAGCCTCGAAGCATCGGTATGCTTGCCAAAAGCCCGGCGTTCGAAATATTCAACCATCCCTACCCCTGCATTGGCGGTGCACGAACCCAGTTGACCCTGATCTTCAATAGGCGAAAACCATTCAACTAAGGATACAGATGACGGCAATTTGGCCTTTGCCAGCTTTGTTGTTCCTGCTTTTCCCAGCATATCTTTAACTGAATCGGTTTGCCCAAGTGCTTTCATGCGCTGGGATACATTATCATTTTCCACGGTCAAGTCCCTGAAATCAGGATAGTCAGGAAGCCAACCCAGACCTAATCTTCTACGAAATGAAGTTACCATAATTGATTTTTTAAATTTGTCATTAATTTGAAATCTAACTTATTGCTTGTAGTAGTATTTGCTGATGAATGTGATTATGCTCTTTCAAAATCGTTGTTTCCGGTTTGTTTCCGTTGTTAAGAATTTTGGCAGTCAATTAGAATCGCTATCGAAATTAAAACAATAAACGAATGCACCTTTTTCCGGTACTTCCTCAATGCCAGAGCATAACATATTTTTGAACAAAAACTTTATGATGATTTACTTTAAATTTTCAGGTTAAAAAGATTCCTGTTGGTTCTGTTGCCAAAACCAACAGGAATATTATTATCTGATTACCTGCAAAATGCGATCTGATCCTGTACTGATGACAAGTTACTGTCGCCTGTAGTCAGAAGGTAAGTTGCGTTCAATGTTACCAGGTAAGCACATTTAGGATCCGTAGCTGCAAAAAGATGAGTTACAGTTCCAAATGTGTCGGGTGTTACTGCAGGCATTGGCAGAGCTATTGTCCCCGTTGGCCCAGTTAAAGAAGCGCTTATGGATCCAAGATTAGGATGAGCACAGGTGAACAATACATCTACCTGCGTAGTAATTTTGGCGCATCCGGCCATTTGCAACTGTAAAATATCGAGCATACAAACTCCATATTCATTTCCTCCGCCCCAGGGTCCCCATTCGGGATGATGGCTCATTCCATTATAAAATGTATTATTAACAGCCATCCGGGTACACCTGCCAGCTTCGGCAATGGTAGTATTATCCCCTTGTTGACGAACCAGCATTCGAACAGCAAATACCTTATCACTTCCTAATGCTTTTCCAGTGGAGGTTGATGAATTTCCTGCGACCAAACCAGCCAGGTTAATGGCAGGGAATGCGGCCAACTTTGCGGAATTCAGATAAATTTGATTTCCGTTGGCAACAAACATTCCAACTCCGGCGGCATTCAACGGATTGTCACTTTGCTGTGGCACCAATATCCAGCCTTCTGCATCAATGGGCACTTGTATTGATCCAGGAACAGGCACACTGCTGACGATACAGTTTGTATTGTCGTAGTAATACCATGGATTAGGATGCGAAATATCGGCAGGCATCAAAGTAGCCTTTTCAACATACCCGATGTTGGTTTGTTCGATAAGGTTTGATAATACTCTGGTCCAGTTTATAGGATTACCAGCTCCATCATAGCTGTTTGTATATTCGAAACAATATTCAAGTGCTGCCGGGCCATACGTTTGCGCTAATATCCCGTTGAGCCGCAACGAACTGAAAAAGGCGTAGTTACCGTTAGTCAAACCTGATTGCCCTACATGACTTTGCATCTGGGTTTCATAATCAATTCCTCCAATCCGCAGGAAAGCGGGAATAGGCACGGGTTGAGGAGGCCTGTCGGTTACATCAACGCATAAAGTAACGCAGGTACAATTGGAGGCATTTTCTCTTCCTGATGAATGTCCTTTCGATCGGGGTTCCTTTAGGAGAATTACGCCGCTACTGTTTTCAACGCTAAAATACAAATCGGGTCCGGCGGGCCATTCGAGATTGAGCCAGTTGAAAAGAGTTTTACTGAAATCGGCTTCTGTAAAGTAAATCCTGAAATTCCCGTTAACATCCGTCATACCTTCGCCGAGGTAATCATCCTGGATAATATCTACATCATAGGCTTTTACTTTCACGTTGCTGACCGGCACCTGTTTTTTGCAAACCTCAACATGACCGCAGACTACATAAACCCTGAATATTTTTAACAGCCAGCACCAGAATTTTGCTGAAATGGCGTATTCCCAATATGCTGAAAGTATTTGTCCCTGCGATGGCATTTCCCTCCATAGCGGCTGAAGGATTGTAACATGAACCTGAACAGGATCGTGCGGTTTAGGCGGGTTTTTGGGATGAAAAAGGATAGGTACATTACCACATCTGAAGTCAATTTCAAAAGCTCCGCCGCTGTAGTTTTTTTCTGAAAGTTCTACTGTAAAATTCCCTGCTTCGTCGGTAACAGCTTCAGCAATCAGCCGTTTTTCAAGCGACTTTAATTCTTCAGCACTACGTTCATGAAAGGTTTCCTTTTCCCGGGCAACAAGCTGTCCGGTGATGTCTGTATTTTTATCAACTGCGTATATTCGTACATTGGCTCGGTAGAGATAATCAAAACAATCTCCGCAATAGAACCCTCTCAGATTTCCTTTAAAGATATATTTCATAGCTTTTTGTTTTTTTTCGCCTACTCTTTGATTGGATTTTCGGCTTTCTCCACAGTCATTTTATTTTGTTCAGCTATACTCTGCAAACATTGCTATTACAGGATTATTAAAGAATTTATAGTGTTTTTTACGTAATAGAATTCAGGTATCACAAATAATTGAATGCAAAAAATAATGACCTGTTTTTAAGTGGCAAGAGTAGATAAAGCTATCTGTTGATTCAGCATGTAATTTGTTGGCCGACAGATTATACATTCATCACATTGTCCGAATTATCAATGATAAAAGGTTATTTTACAGTATTACTATGAATGAAGTTTATGCCATACCAAAATTACAACTCTGAAATACCCTTGCGCAATAGCACAAACGTGTCATTTTTCAATGAAATGAGTTCAAAAAAGTAGGTATTTGTAATTTCTGAAGTTTAAACAAAATCAACTGATATGTTTTCCATACTTCAGCAAGGAAGAATTATTTTTAGTTCAGATCAAAAATAAATCCGCCGAAAAGCTGTCCGTTAAGGATTTCAGCTTTCCCGGATCTTCGTTCATTTACCATCCAACCGCTATCATTGATATACGCGATTCTGAAATACTTCATGCGGAAAGCAAATGAATAACTCAATTGTTTCACGGCTAATCCTGCCGAAATCAATGCGTTATTGAATGGCACATAGTTAGCACCCAATGAGGCATCATACAATCCATCAGCGTTGAAGAGCAAGTCTGTTCCAAAATTGAAGCGTTGCCATTTATAAACTAAACCCAGACCAAGTGAGCGCTGGTTTTGCATAGGAATAACTGCCTGACCGGGAACAAATGCATCGGCATACAATTCAGTTCCTGCCAGGTTCATGAGGTTTACTCCAATCTGCAAAGCATTTGTAAGCTTATAGCTCATCGAAAGATCAATATCAAAATGTTGTTTTTTTATAATGCTGTCGGCGAATGCTCCGATAAACTGATTTTCGGTATCGATAAATAATTTGTCAGGAATATTAAAATTCTGCCAGATAGATTTTAGCGTAAGGCCGAGGCTAAACATTTCATTCACTTTATATACCGGACTCAGAAATACGGCATATTCATGAAGTCTCATTTTAGTGGAATCCACTTCCACAGGATTATTCGGGTCATAGTTTGTCTCACTTACAAATGATGATTTTCTTCTTTCGTCCTGAAAAGCATAAATACCTCCGGCGGCAAGAGTAATTTTGTCATTTATCCGGTAGAATCCTCCCAACTTAACCGTATTCTTTATATTGGTGAGTAAACTTATATTATTCGGTTTTCTACTTTGGGCAATAGCCGATGGATTCCAGAATACCGCCTCTGAAATATCACGTGAAGGTGCAAAATTGAAACCGGTATTGGCAGAATTCATTATCGGTGATGACACTAAAAATTCGCCGTAATTAATCTTTCCGGGATCAAGGCTAAATGCCTGGAAAGCTCCGGCATTATTGAATACACCAAGAACCGGAGTAAGGGTTGTAAGCAGGTTCAGAATTGCAGGTGTGCCTGTAAGTGAGGAAAGTGCCGATACCTTATCCAGGTTTTGATCCGGTTGCCTAACTATCAACCTTAATGCACTGTCGGCTGCTAAAGGTTTCAGTTCAGCTTTCTGGCAATTGGCATTCAACATCCACTCTTTAACAGTAACATACTTTTTTGTGTCATTCCGGTTCTGCCTGTCCTGATCCTCAGAAATGAATACTCTTTTAGCCACTTCCTGGCAATTGGCACAGCGTGAAATTGCATAAATCGTTACCTGTTTATCCTGGAGTTTTGATATCGGAACTCCTGTGTTAAATTCGAAATAGCCTGATGGCTCTGAAGCCGTTATAGTAGCCTTTGATGGCATAAAAGCAGGAACAATGACAACATTTTCAGCCCCTTTGGTTGAATTCTGGGACTGATTGAGGCATTTCACTTTCCCTTTTATTATCAGCGACTGGCTGTTTGCCAATTGGCATTGAACGAAAAGCAAAACACAACACACAGCTATCGTTTTCATAGTTACTGTTATTTATGTGATACCGGGTTTAAAAAAATATCCTGGTTTTTCATCTCCGGCGTATTGATAATGAGTAAAATGGTTTTGTCCTCATAATCCTTATGCGAGGTAGTGATAGAAATCTCATCGCCGAGAGTATATTCCTCCAGCCTGAGATTGTATGAGCCATCAGTAATGGATTTTGAAAAGTATCTGGTGCCGTCAACGCTTATTTCCACGCCCCGGATCGGCATTTCGGCAGCCGTTTTTATCCTGCCTGTTATAAATACAACAGTGGTGAGCGGTAAGGTTAGTTCAAGCGGTTTTGAACTTGTAAGCAAGGTATCAAAACTCTTGGTGGCATAGCCAGGACTCGAAACTTCAATCCTCATTTTGTTCTTAACCATTTCTGCAGGAATTCCACTAAAAAGAGCTTGTCCCATTTTATCAATCGACTGGGTCCGGATGTATTCATTCAGGTATATTTTTACTTCGCCCTGGGTTACAGGATTTTTTTTCCAGTCGAATACGCGGATGGTTACATTTTTCTCCGAAGCTGAATGAGGCAGTAAAAAGCCACCTAAAACAATGAGAACAACACCAACACCAGGGCCTGCCATTTTAAGCATGACATCATGTTTTTTACCGGTGAGTACAGCATAAGTATTCATTACGCCAAACACCAAAGCGCTGGCCGAAATCCCGAAAAGGATAAGTATAAGGTAAAAAATACGCTGATCTACTTCATCGGATACTTTACCCTGTATATACTGAAGGTAATAATACACCACGGAAATAGAAAGCACAATTCCAATACCCGAAATCACGGCATAGCCGTAAACCGGGATACGATGCGGTGGTGCTGGATCGGATAAATCTTTTTTTGTGGAACTGCTCATAGTATCCTTGTATTTTTACATAGGTTGATGCAATTGATTTTTGATTATCCGGTTAAAATATTATTATTAGTGCAGGAGAATCATTGTCCTATTCTGATATATCGGTCTGTTCAAAATTCAGACCCTCAGCAAGCCACGAAAACCTCTGTTGGCATAGTAGGATTCGGCTCCGTTGTGATACACGAACACGGTGTTATAGCGAAAATCAGTAAAAATGGCACCACCAAGTTTTCTGATATCCGAAGGAGTTTTCACCCAGCCCGATGTTTTCGTATCGAAACTTCCAAATGCCTGCAACTGCCTGTACTGTTCTTCCGTTAAAATTTCGATGCCCATGGCAGCGGCCAAATCAAGAGCGGTATTTTCAGGTTTATTTTCTTTCCTTGACTCCAGCGCTTCACGGTCGTAGCATAAACTTCTCCTTCCTTTTGGAGTTTCCGATGAACAATCGTAAAAGATGTATTCGCCTGTGGCTTGATCATAACCAACAACATCCGGTTCGCCGCCGGTCCGTTCCATTTCGCTGAGCGACCATAGTTTTGCGGCATTAGCTTCCAGTTTTGCATGTATGTTAGCCCATTCAAGACCTTTGTGGCGGTTCGTATTTTTCTCAAAACGGGTTTTTAACGTGCTGAGCAGTACTTCACTTTGTTCTGGTGACAATTCCATTTTATGTTTCGTTGGGGGTAAGCATTAAATTCCTTGCTAACAAAGTACATTTCGGGTTAAATGCCTTACCGGACTGTTTTTTAACTAGCCTTACTTGCGACATTGCGTTTCTGAATCTGAATAACATATGAATAATTAAATATGTTCAAAAATTCATTGGCTAAATATATTCGGGAACTAACACAAAAGTGCTATTTTTCAAATCTCATGAAAAATTTATTTGATAGAAAATCTGAAGCATAAAAAAACCGGAACAATCAAGTTCCGGCTTTTTCAGATATAAATCCTATGCTATTACTGTTACGGAATGCTAAATATCAATATTTGCATATTTCGCGTTTTTCTCAATGAACTCACGGCGTGGAGGTACTTCGTCGCCCATCAGCATACTGAAAACGCGGTCGGCTTCCGATCCGTTTTCGATGGTAACCTGGCGAAGAGTACGGAACTGAGGATTCATTGTAGTTGACCAAAGCTGTTCGGCATTCATTTCTCCCAAACCTTTGTAGCGCTGAATGTGTATGCCTTTCTCTGATCCGTCCTTTGACCATTCGGACATTAATTTCACTCGTTCATCTTCGTTCCAGCAATATTTCTCGGTATTTCCTTTCTTTAGCAGGTAAAGCGGTGGTGTTGCAATATAGATATAACCGTTTTCGATCATCTCCTTCATATAACGGAAGAAGAAAGTAAGGATAAGTGTGGCAATGTGGCTTCCGTCCACATCAGCATCAGTCATGATAATAATCTTGTGGTAACGGATTTTAGAAAGGTTCAGCGCTTTCGAATCTTCCTCGGTGCCGATGGAAACGCCTATGGCTGTGAACATATTCTTGATTTCCTCGCTGTCGAAAATACGGTGAGGCATGGCTTTTTCAACGTTCAGGATTTTACCCCGGAGTGGCAAGATAGCCTGGAACTTCCGGTCGCGACCCTGTTTGGCTGTTCCACCTGCAGAATCGCCCTCAACCAGGTATATTTCGCAAAGTGAAGGATCGCTTTCGGAGCAGTCGGCCAGTTTACCGGGCAATCCCGATCCTGAAAGAACATTTTTACGTTGAACCAGTTCGCGGGCTTTACGAGCTGCGTGGCGGGCAGTGGCTGCAAGTATTACCTTGTTAACAATCATACGGGCTTCACGCGGATGCTCTTCAAGGTAGTAATTCAACATTTCGGCAACAAGCTGATCAACTGCGCCCATTACCTCGTTGTTTCCAAGTTTGGTTTTGGTCTGTCCCTCAAACTGTGGCTCCATAACCTTACATGAGATAACAGCAGTAAGTCCTTCGCGGAAGTCATCACCGGCAATATCAAACTTTATTTTATCGAGCATTCCCGATTTCTCGGCATAGGATTTCAGCGTACGGGTAAGTGCGCGCCTGAAACCGGCAAGGTGAGTACCACCTTCGTGAGTATTGATATTATTAACGTACGAATGGATATTTTCGGTAAATGATGTATTGTACATCATGGCAAGTTCAACCGGCACATCATTTTTTTCCCCTTCCATGTAAATAGGCTCGGGAATAAGTTTTTCGCGCGTTGCATCAAGGTATTCAATAAAATCGACCAGTCCTCTGTCAGAATGGAATACTTCTGTAACAAATTTGCCGTCATCGTCTTTTTCGCGTTCATCAATAAGAGTTAGCTCAATTCCTTTGTTTAGGAATGAAAGTTCGCGCAAACGGGCAGAAAGAATACTGATATCGAATATTTCGGTAATGAAGATGGTATTATCTGGTTTGAAATGCACGGTTGTTCCGGTATAGTCGCTTACGCCAGCTTCGCGTACAGCATATAATGGTTTCCCCTGTGAATATTCCTGCTCGTATATTTTACCATCGCGGTGAACGGTTACTTTGAGCATGATAGATAGTGCATTTACACAGGATACACCAACTCCGTGAAGTCCACCCGAAACTTTATATGAACCTTTGTCGAACTTACCACCGGCATGCAGTACAGTCATTACAACCTCAAGTGCCGATTTTTTTTCTTTTTCGTGATAATCGGTAGGAATACCACGGCCATTATCAGTTACCCTTATAGAGTTGTCGGGAAGCACAGTAACAATAATCTGGTTACAGTAACCGGCCATTGCCTCGTCTATGGAATTATCTACTACCTCATAAACGAGGTGGTGAAGTCCTTTAACACTGATGTCGCCAATGTACATGGCAGGACGTTTTCGCACTGCTTCGAGACCTTCGAGTACCTGAATATTATCGGCAGTATAAGAGCCGTTTCCGTTTCCGTTGCCAACTCCGCTGGCATTCATATTATTTTCTAATTCGCTCATAATCAATTTGTTGCAATTCATTCAATAATGCAATGCAAAGGTACGGATTATATTCGATATAAACAGGAAAACTGATCTCCGGAAGGCAAGAATTTATCAACAATTTTGAAAAATCGCATAAATTGTAAGCATCAGTATATGAACGTATTATAATTTTGAGATGTTTGTATTTACAACCATCCAAGACACTTGGAAAATGAGAAAATGGGAACTGAGAAAATAGTCAGTCAATAGTCAATCGGTTTTCAGGCAACAGCCAAAGAACTCAACCCATGAAACGCCGTAACGTGAAACATGAAACCTTCAATCCCATCAATCTCATCAATCCCTTCAATCCCATCAATCCCTTCAATCCCATCAATCTCATCAATCCTTTCAATCCCATCAATCCTTTTCAATCCCTTCAATCCCATCAATCCCTTCAATCCCTTCAAACTCTTTAAACCCTTCAAACTCTTCAATCCCATCAATCCCATCAATCCCATCAAAATATCAGCGCATACGACACCTTGATCAGAAAATCATTTTGCGGATAAGCCTTATGCAATTCCTTTGAATACCCGCTAAAATTAAAAGTCCCGTCTGTTCCATCGGTGGTACGCCCCTGCGACCAAACCAGGAAAAATGTTGAACCAGGTTTATATTCCCATCTGAACACCAGGTTCGAATGGTATTGAAGGAAATGGAAATCGGGATTATCGAAACTAAAATCTGTTCCGTTACCATCCGTATCAACGTTAAACACATTCGATTCGCTGTCGTATAGCAATTCGTTGGATGCATATTCATGAAACCTATCGGAATAAATTGGAGCAACCGAGTTGGTAATGGTCTTGAAATGAGTGTAATTACCCGAAAAGAAGAAAGGCTGCCCATAGTATTGTAACGACATATCAGGTGATAATCCAACATTAATCCGTGCCGAAAGCGAGAATTGCTCACTTTGGAGGCGAGCCAATATATATTTATCGGGCTTATTTCCTTCGATGGTGGTAACATATTGGAGATTATCCTGCGAAACGGAGTATTCGGGTGAAAGCGATATTGAAACAGAGTTAACAGGTTTATACGTGAGTGATGCCTCAACAAGTGACATAGTTGAGTTATCGTATTGGCTCCACCGTTTCATCATGAAAAGCTCCATATTCATTTTTTTTCTTTCGTCAGTGCTTACACCAATTCTGTAATTAAAAGTACCCGGTGATTTAAGCATAGGGCCACCTCTAAGGTCGCTCGAAGACAATGATTCGCCTTGCAGATTAAACCCTGTAAAAACATGATAATAATTTTTAAATGTCAGGTTGCCATTCATTTGATATCCTTTTGCTACATTCTGTCCGGCAAAATTCCATACAGTGTAAAAATTACCACCAAATTGATACCGGTTGTAAAAATACTTTGGCTGCCATTCGTTATATCCCATCCAGAAAACCTGCTGAATATTATCAGCTTCCTGCATAAAGCCAAGGTCGTTAAAGTCAAGACCAGGAGAAGACCAGGTAATCCATGAAAGCATCCGAAGATGCCCACCGCCAAATTTCGCAAATTCCAGAGTTCCTCCATGACCACTCAGGCTGGTAAGCGAACTATCAACCTTGAGGTGAGTGGCATCCGGCCTTTGGAAGTTATGTGTAGAAATAGTCTGAAGTTCGGTTATTGACTCTTTTGAACCATATATTCTGCTAAAAATGCCTCTGAATGAGACTTGATAGTCCTTGTTTTTCCAGTAGTGTGTCATATTAACACCACCCGTATATGCCGAAGCCGGAAGGGTGATAAAATTATCGCTGTTAATTTCCCTGTTAGTGGAAGTTACTATTCCTCCAACTACAGTATTCCCTTTGTCGATATCCTGCTCAATCCTTGCAACCATATAATTAGTGAAGGGTTCAACGGGATACTCACTATGGGTGCCTTCCTTATAAATTTCGGCATTTTCGCGTTTGGTAAATGATTCGAGCAATCCTATTGATGTGCCTTTACGAGTTTTGCCCGATAGCTTGAAAGCCCCGAGAATATGAGTATTATCTGGTGTTTTTGCATATTCTCCATCATTAAGGTCGGGCGAAAAATGTGGCGAACGGCCTATACGGCGCGAATAAAACATTCCGGTGCTTGAGCCATCACCATCGCCGGAAGTCATTCTGAAATTAAAGATATTCCGACCTTCGATAAAGAAAGGCCTTTTTTCCGGAAAAAAGGATTCGAAAGCCGAAAGATTGACCTGCGAAGGGTCGGCTTCCACCTGGCCGAAATCAGGATTTACGGTCATATTTAATGTAAGATCGTTGGTGATAGCTATTTTCCCATCAAGTCCGGCTGAAAATGATGTCTTTTCCCCGGTTGAATAGGGATTACCTTCCTCTTTTTCGGATGTGGTTAGCTTTGCCAAAGCAAAAGGGAACAACTCCACATCTTTTTTGGGCGAAATAGAACTTATTCCGACGAGCGTACCGAAATCACTTACAACTTTATTTGAGCTTTTGTGCAATGGTTTCCAAAGCGAAAGTTCACTTTTTCGGAATACATAACGCGCTATCTCCAGACCCCATTGATAATTATTTTTCTTTGTAAACCTGAGCTGCGATAACGGAATACGCATTTCAGCATTCCAGCCTTCGGCATCGGTGCTGGTTTTCACATACCAGATAGGATCCCAGCTATCATCGTCATTATTGTCATTGGTAAAAATCAAATCCTTTTTTGAACCCGCAGCAGTAACATTGAAACCAAAACCTGTCAATTTATCTTCGTAACTGTCAACAATTATTCCTACCCAATCGCCATCATCATCATCACGCCGGGAAAGGCGTTTGTTTATTTTATCCGGTTCGGTGTCGTAGGCTTTTATAGCAACATAAAGGTTGTTGTCGTCGTAAAGTATGGCAAATGTTGTCCGTTGGCTTGGCAGCGAATCCTCATAGGGTTCGTGCTGCACGAAATCACCTCCCCAGGCAACTTGTTTCCAGCATTCCTCATTAAATTTACCATCAATAGCCGGCGGTGCGGAAGTTAGTTTTCGAGTGGTGTAGGATTTATTCTGAGCGAATAGGGTAAAGGGTAAAAGTATGATTATCAGAAATGTAAGTTTTCTCAACATAAAGAGGTGTCGGATTTGAGATTGTTATGCAGGTATGACGAAAAAGTGTCAGTTATGTTACAAATTTAGAGTGAATAAAAACATTTTAT
Source organism: Bacteroidales bacterium (assembly GCA_038249635.1). Taxonomy (GTDB): domain Bacteria; phylum Bacteroidota; class Bacteroidia; order Bacteroidales; family UBA4417; genus UBA4417. The sequence continues at coordinate 12,143 of JBBSDG010000010.1, forward strand.
AACATCATGAATCGCAGTGTACCCGCGTAATATACATACCTCCTCAAATATTCGCTGACTTGCAAGAAATGATCGGTCAAAATAATAACACTAAATACAGAATATATGTCAGAATATATCCGGTTGGATACACAAACGGGGAAACCGGTAAAAGACTATTTATACTCGGTGTGGGATAAATTTACGATTTTTCAAAAGACCCAAGTCTCAAGACTCAAATCTCAAGAACCAAGACCTACTCTTAAACCTCGCTTGGAATTTGGAGCCTGGAATTTGGAATTTGAGAGTTAATGAATGCGGAAATTTATCCCGTTTTCAGTATAAGTTTGTTCAGAAAACAACCATGTACGATATTTTCAGCATAAAATCGTTGCGAGGATTAATATCCCACATGTCTTTTATATACCTACCAAATTCATTTTCACCGTTTGCTTGCGTGTCAGTGCGTCCCTGCGACCACACCAGGTAAAGCGATGAGCCTGTTTTGTATTCCCATCGTAAAACCATATTCGACCGGTATTGCAGGTAATGGAAGTCGGGTTTGTAAAATCCGTAATCGTCGGCTCCGTCATGGTCTTCATCAATCATGTAGGCATTCCAGGGCTCATAAAATGAGATTTCTTCGTCGGCAAACTGGTGATACCTGTCGGAAAATTCACTGGCTCTGGGATCGGTAATCCGTTTATAATCGTTGAATTGTCCGGCAAAAATATAAGGCTGCGCATAATACTGAAGCGAAAGTTCAGGAGTAATGCTCAGGTTGATCCTCACGGAGAGGTCGTAAACCTTTTTATCAAGGCTGCCCATAATGTACCGTGGCTCCTTGTTAAAAGATGCAATATCCACATACTGAATCTGGTTAAAACCGGTGGAGTATTGTGGTATCAGCGAAAAATACAATGAATTTACAGGCTTATAGGTGATTTCGAGAGCGTATTTATGGTTGTTGTAATACCCATCCTGCCCGAAGTACTGCGAAGTGGTAAACCTGAATACCAGTTTCTTCCGGCTATCGGTTTCGGTATAAGCGCTAAAATTTGTTACCGGTGGTAAAAGCAGAGCCGGGCCACCCCAAAGCTCGCCGCGGGCAAGTGCAGTGCCTGCAAAATTAAATCCAACGCCGGATGTGTAATAATTCTTAAACTGTCCGTTTACGTTAAGGTCAATTCCTTTATTGATATTATCGCCACCAAAATCCCATGTAATATATTCAGTAAAGTTAGCTGATGCCCACCTGAAAATACTGAAAGACTTGAATTTACGGTAACGCGCCCAGAACAACTGTTGAATTTCATCGGCCTGCCTGAGGTAACCTGCATCATTAAAATCGAGGCCCGGCGAACGCATAGTAACGTAGGTGAGGTATTGCCAGTTGCCGGTGCCTGCTTTGCCAAATTCGGCAGTGCCTCCGTAGCCACTTAACCTGGTACGGGTAGCATCGTAGGTAACATGATCATTATCCGGGCGTTGATAGTATCGCACCGGAGAACGTTGCTCATTTATAATGGCTTGTTCGCTTCCGTAAACAGATGAAAATACGGCACGACCAGAGAGATAGTAAGTCTTATTTTTCCAGAAATGTATGGCATCGAGGCCTCCGGTATAAGCTGCATCAGGCAGGAATTCGAGTTGCGATTCAGTGATCGACCGGTTTGTTGCAGTAAAAATTCCTCCTATGGTCGTAGCTCCTTTGTTGAAATCTTGCGATACCCTGGCGATCAGGTAATTAGTAAGCGGCTCAACACCAACCTTATGACGCATCTCGGAGGAATCGATTTTCGCCTTTTCGTATCGCGTAAGTGATTCAATAATGCCAACGGAAAGCCCTTTTCGGGTTTTGCCCGACAATTTGAAGGATCCCAGTATTCTGGCCTGCTCAGGTGCGGAAACATAAATTCCCGAATCGGTAGAAATCTTATAATGAGGTGCCCGCCCGATGCGCCGCGAATAAAACAGCATATTCATATTATTCTCGCTGTCGGTACCGGTGAGCTTAAAATTGAAAATATTCTTTCCTTCGACAAAAAACGGCCTTTTTTCAGGATAAAATGTTTCGAATGCAGTAAGGTTAACAACAGCAGGATCGGCCTCTACCTGTCCGAAATCAGGATTTATGGTGAAATTTAGTGTTAAGTCATTGGTAACAGCTATTTTGCCATCAATCCCGGCTGTTCCGCTGTACTTTTGCCCTGTTTTAAAAGGATTGCCTTCTTCTTTTTTATCGTAGGTAGCTTTGGCATAGGTATAGGGAAGTAACTCAATATCGCGGCGTGGCTGAATACCATCGAGGCCTTGCAATTGTCCGAACAGGCTAACCAGGCCGGGAGCAGTTACAGGAATGGGCTGCCATAACGAGAGTTCCTGCCTGCGGTAAATATTCCTCCACACATTAAGCCCCCAGGTGTGTTTGTCCATTTTTGCAAAACGCAACTGCGATAAAGGAATGCGCATTTCGGCTGTCCATCCCTTAGCATCAATACTGGTTGCAGTATAATACACCGCATCCCAGCTGGCATCATTCCGGTTATCGTTAACAAACATAAAATCGAATTTAACACCTGCGGAAGTAACTCCAAAGTTGAAGGATGTCTGTTTATCCGCATAGCTGTCAATAGAAATTGCCAGCCAGTCGCCATCCTCTTTATCACGTCGCGAAAGCCGGCTCACAATTTCGCCGGGAACCGAATCCAAAGCGCGGATTAAAACGTATAGATTATTATCGTCGAATAATATCTTGAATTTAGTGTCCTGTGAGGGTTTTGCACCGTCGTTGGGTTCGCGCTGCACAAAATCACCCGCCCATTCAACTGCATCCCAGGCTGCTTCATCGTATTTACCGTCAATTACGGGAGGTTTCTCAGTATGCTTATGCGTTTGATAGGCTTTAGTCTGCGCCTGAATATCCGCGATAGTGCAAAACCAAAATCCTGATAAAATAAATAATATAATACGTTTCATAAAATGATGGTTTCCTGATCCTATACCTGCGGAATAAGATCAAAAGCTTAAAGTGGTTGGTTTATATACTTTATCCGGAAATTTCAAAAAGGTCATACTTTTTTGGAGGTTTTATTTTTCAATTCTTCAGAAAATTGGAATTATTCCATAGATATTTGGCTGGAAGACGGAAGTACCTTAAATTAATGATTACTTTTCCACAAAATCAGGATTGAGCGAGGGCTGATTTTAAACTCAATATTAACACAATAAAACTGATTATATTCGACCTATGAATTAAGATTAGCTTTCAACGGCCTTGGTTTTCCATTATTTGTCTGCCGACTTCGCTTACCGGAATTTCTATTTCTTACCCTTTAAAAAAATGATACCGAATCAACCATGTTAATGCAATGAGGGATGAATACAGACCAAAGAATATGCAGATAAACAGTATTGCCTGAGGTCTGTTTTTTTTAAGAAAAAGTTCTACATCTGTTCAAATCCTTGAAATCGGTAGTAAATCATAATTTAAGGATTGAGTATTTGCCAGATTTTCTATTCATATTCCACACGCATCCTGTAATGCTGGGGAACATTGTTTCCTGGTCTTTGCGAAAGAACGGATGTAATAAGAGGCCTCTTCAATTCGTCGTAGGTTCGCTCAATACTGGCAAGCAACTCGCCGTCTTCGGTCTTATCCTCCTCCAGCATTATATTTCCGGCATCATCGTATGAGGTATATGTAATTTCGATTCCAGCCGATGATTCTTCCATTGATTCGGAAAGCCTGCCCCCGGAATCGTATGTATAAGTATTGCGTTCGGTAAGGTGCTTTTCTTCGTTGTAACGGCGGCGAACTGATAATTGCCCGTTTTCGAAATAAGTATAAAGGATTTGATAATTAACCTCTGGCGTTTTGAAAACCTCTTCAGTTATTTGTCCTGCCTCGTTGTGTATAATCTTTCGCTGGGTAATGATCTCACCCGAAACGTCGTATTCAGTTTCCGAAACCAGATGTCCTTCATCGAAAGCATTTACCAGGTAATTGCCAACTTCACCTTCGCTGTCGATACTTCGCCTGCTTATCAGCCGGCCTTCGTTGTCATACGTAAAAAGCAACTCATCAGCAGTGCCATCGAGGTAATGGACGAGTTCCTTAACAAGCTGGCCTTCATCATTATACTGCATGCTTCGATGCTCGGTAACTTCATCATCGGCTTCAATCAGCAACTCATCTATTACTTTCCCCTTTGCGTTGTATTGGTATTTATATTTATGTTCAACTGTGCCATCGGAATTGTAAGTAATGGCTTCAACAGGATGTCCGGTTTCATCAAACTCAGTGTACTGATGCATGTATTCGTTCTCTCTGATTTCATCTTCTTCCAATTCAGAGATATTATTAGCTCTGAATGACTTTATATATTTCATAATCAGTAATTTATGTGATATTTATTTAAACTTAAGTGTTGTGCAAATCTATAAAATTTTTGTTACTAATACGCCTGGTCAATGCAATAAGTTATGAATATTAGCCACAGATTACGCTGATTGCACAGTTTACTTCAAATACCTTTGGTATTCTTTTATTTAAAAAACTCCTGAAAACAGTTATATATATATATATGAAAATTCGCAAAATCAGTGGCAAAATGGATTAGTATAGGGCTGATTAGTTACAAAAAATATTTTCTGACATCAGATGGGAGTCCTTCAGAAAATTCTTGCTTTATATCTCCTTTAACTTCTTGGCCTTGTCATCATAATTTATACCTTTGTCCCATCATAAATCCATTTGATTTAATTCATTTAATTACAACATACTGTATTTAAAAAATGAAAAAAGACAAAATAATTTTTGACCTCATCGATGAGGAAAAAGACCGTCAGATGCACGGCATCGAACTTATTGCTTCCGAAAATTTCGTCAGCGAGCAGGTGCTGAAAGCAATGGGATCGGTATTAACCAACAAATATGCCGAAGGCTATCCCGGCCGCCGGTATTATGGTGGCTGCCAGATTGTAGATCAAACCGAGCAGATTGCCATTGACCGTGCCAAAGCACTTTTCGGAGCCGAATGGGCCAACGTTCAGCCTCACTCAGGCGCACAGGCAAATATGGCTGTGCTGATGACCATCCTGAAACCGGGTGATACCTTTATGGGACTCAACCTTTCGCATGGCGGCCATCTATCGCACGGATCGCCTGTAAACTCCTCAGGTATTCTGTACAACCCTATTGCTTATGGTGTTGAAGAAGAAACAGGAACCATTGATTACGATAAAATGGAAGCTGCCGCTCTTGCTGGGAAACCCAAACTGATTATTGCAGGTGCTTCGGCCTATAGCCGCGACTGGGACTATAAACGCATGCGGAAGATCGCTGATAAAATCGGTGCGTTGCTGTTGGCGGATATTGCTCACCCGGCAGGACTTATAGCCCGCGGATTGCTAAACGACCCCGTTCCTTATTGCCATATCATTACCACGACCACGCATAAAACCCTTCGTGGGCCTCGTGGTGGACTTATTTTGATGGGAAAAGATTTCGAAAATCCATGGGGAATCAAAACTCCGAAAGGCGAGCCAAAAATGGTTTCGGCAATGCTCGATAGTGCAGTATTCCCGGGCATACAGGGCGGTCCGCTTGAACATGTAATTGCCAGCAAGGCAGTTGCTTTCGGCGAAGCACTTTCGGATGGTTTTATGGATTATGCATTACAGGTTAAAAAGAATGCCCAGGTTATGTCGAAAGCCTTTATGGACAAAGGATATAAAGTAATTTCGGGCGGAACCGACAATCACCTGATGCTTATTGACCTGCGCACCAAATATCCTGATATTACCGGGAAAATGGTTGAAAACCTGCTGGTTAGAGCTGATATCACTTTAAATAAAAATATGGTTCCATTCGATAGCCGCACTCCATTTACAACTTCAGGAATACGTGTTGGAACTCCTGCTATTACCACCCGCGGTTTGAAAGAAAAGCACATGGCGGTAATCGTTGACCTTATTGACGAAGTAATTGCCAACCACGATAACGAGGAAGTAATTACCAAAGTACGCACACAGGTAAACGAAATGATGAGCGAATTCCCTTTGTTTGCTTATTAATAGCCACATATACAATTGGGAAAAGCGGTATCCGGAACTATTCGGATACCGCTTTTGCTTTTAATATTTCCACTTATATGCTATAAATCAGCCCTTTAAAACGCTATTACAATTAACTTTACCTATTAACCTTTAACTTTTTCTCTTTAACTATTAACTCTTTTCCATTAACTATTAACTGTTTTCCATTGACTGTTAACTCTTTTCCATTAACTGTTTTCCATTAACTGTTAACTCTTTTCCATTAACCATACTACTCTTTGGCATCTTCCGCTGCATCACGACCAACTTTAGGTGTCGCTTTCTCCTCTTTTGGAGCAGCGGGCAGCAATTCCACTTTACGGAATACATCATCCCTGTTCAATGGCCGGGCAGTAAACCGCCAGTTGAAGCCTTTCAGCCTGCGTTGATCTTCGGCGACAGTCTTCACCGGGAACATATTGCCGGTCGGTTTATCAAAATATTTTATAATTTCTATTTTACTATCCTTCAGATAAAGTCTCATACGGCTTCCTGCCGCTTTATTAACACCAATAAGCGATTGATCCTGCTCCCTGACAAAATACACCGTTTCGGCATTGCCTTTCACATCAATGTAAGCAAGCTCATTATTCACAAAGTACCCTATCATATTTTTACCCCTGATCTGGTTATAATTTTCGATTGTATCCTTCGAAACTATAAAAGCAGTGTTATACATAAATATCTGCTTTACACTTTGCTTGCCCGTCAGAATTTTGATGGTATCGGCGGTAAGCTGGTTTTTGTCGGACCATAAAACCGGAAACTTGTACATACTGATAAGCGAATCGGCAAAACTATAATTCAGCGAATCGCAGGCACCCTGTATATCTTTACGGAAAAACCGGGTGTTGTGGTAGGCAAATAGGTTTTTTGTTTCGTTTCGGGTAGTGTCGAAGGTAGCTTTTAGTGTGTCGGCATGGAGGTAAAGTGTATCTCTTTTATCACCCATCAAAGCAAGAGCCTCGTTGGTAAAAAGACTATAGCCTTTGGCACGCCAGTATTCGGCAAAGTTACCCTTGATAATTACATCACTTACGGTATCTGTCATCACTACATGATTAACGGCTTTACCATATCTGAGCTTTTCGTTGTAATAAAGACTGTCGCCGGTGAGGCGGCGGTCCTTGTCAACCAACAAGGCGTTGGTACTGAACCTCGAATTGCTTGTAGTACGGTTGTATTCGCCATTTTCGCAATACAGATAATTATCTTTTCCTTTCAAAATAGTAGGACCCAGGAAGTAGGAAATCCGCGAAACGGTATTGTATTTTAAAGTGTCGCAATTAATTTTGTATTCAGGATTTATCAACACCACATCATCCCTGAAATACATAAGCTTTTCGTTGGTATGATAGTAACACCTCTTGCTGGTAAGCACATTGTCGCCATTTACCATTTTACCGCCTGTAGTATAACTGGCAATGCCTGTATTGCGATCGAAAATCATCAGATCGGTGGTGAGTGTAGTTTGTTTATCAACCAGTTTCACATCATCCTTTACGGTAGCCATTTTTGTATTGCCATCGTAATGAAGAAATTTCCCGTATAAATTTAAGGTATCGCTCGATTTAATACGCACATGGCCATAGCAGTCCATGGTATTGGTGGTTTCGTAAAGCCAGGCGCTGTCGCAATAAAGGTAGGCACCTTCGTGCTCAAACACCGGGTTATTCAAGGCACGGGTCATATCGCCCATACCAACCGAATGCCTCAGCTCGCCTGCGTTCATTTGTATGCGCATACGCTGAGCCCGGGCCGGTTGAAAAACCAAAAGGAGAATCAGCAGTGCAGTCGCATTAAAAATAAAGAATCTGAATTTCGACATTATGGTTTGTAAATTCCTGGCAAAGGTAAGGATTGTAAACAAATAGTTGGCCAGGGTGGGCACGGCATATATGATGAATACATTTTCAAAATCATAAAGTTTGTTAATGGCTTATAGCAATAAATGATTAAAAGATCCGAAAGCCTTTTCCAAATCTATCAATCCACTGTAAATCAGGAGTGGTTTAATCCTTTTGATAAATTTGTAAAAAAGCCAACTATTTATGTTTGGCAAATAAAAGATATATCTACATTTGAGCCGCTTTAAACTCATCTAACAAATGGCTCACTTTACAGATCCGAAGCTTAATTACGAAGAAACAAAACAGAAGATCGGCTACCTTCCGCGCACCGAATCCACTCAGGAAACCTACGACCGGATTGGCTTTATGTCGGGACTCGAAGTTCATCAGCAGCTTAAAACCGAACAAAAACTATTTTGCCGCTGCCCTGCCGGTGTATATCAGAAACCCGGCGACTTTGATGCTGAAGTAGTCAGGCATATGCGACCTACCCTCAGCGAACTGGGAGAATACGACGGTACTGCCCTTATGGAATTCAAGACACGTAAAAACATTATTTACAGGCTGAAAAGCAAAACAACATGTACTTACGAAGTGGACGACACGCCGCCGTTCCCGCTTAACCGGCAAGCCCTTGCACAAGCCATCGAAATTTCGCTGGTTTCGAAACTCAATATCGTTGGCGAAGTGCATATTACCCGCAAACAATACCTCGACGGAAGTATCCCAACTGGTTTTCAGCGCACTGCAATTATCGGTGTTGAAGGAGAAATTCCACTCAAAAATAAAAAAATAAAGTTAATTCAGCTTAGCCTCGAAGAAGACTCGTGCCGCGAAGTAAGCGATATCGGCCATACCCGTATTTACCGGACTGACCGCCTCGGCATGCCTTTGATCGAAACTGTTACTTACCCGGAAATGACAAATCCAGATGAGGTGAAGGAAGCATGCAATTATATCCGTTTCCTGGGTCGTAGCACGGGCAAAGTCCGTACCGGAATAGGTGCAGGAAGGCAGGATGTTAATGTAAGCTGCAAAGGCGGCACAAGGGTTGAAATAAAAGGAGTTGCGCACAGCCGCTGGATTCCCGAACTCACCCACATCGAATGTTTCCGGCAATGGGCTTTACTGTCAATCCGCGATATTCTGAATTCGCGTTTCCCGGATACTAAAATCTGGAAAATGGATCATATATTGCTGGATCTTCATGCATTTAATTCAAAAAACGGATTTACCAAAGATGCCAAAAGCAATGGTTACCAGATGGTAGCCGTTAACCTGCCGGGATTCAAAGGAATTTTATCGCATTTCACTCAGCCAGGCAAGATGTTTGCCAACGAACTCAGCGAACGACTTAAAGTTATTGCCTGCCTCGAATTACCAAACTTGGCGCACAGCGAGGAATTTGATCCACTGTTTGCTGCCACTGACTGGGAAAAAATAAATGCCTTGCTTAAACCAGGCGAAAACGATGCACAACTTATAATCCGCGGACCGGAAGAGGATATAAAAACAGCTCTCGAAACCGTTGAAGAGCGCTGTCGCATGGCATTTGCTGGTGTTCCGCCCGAAACCCGGAAATCATTCGAAAACGGAACTACCATCTTCGAGCGGGTACTTCCCGGAGCCGACCGCATGTATCCCGATACAGATTCGGCTCCTATCCCGCTGGAAAATGAATACATCGAACTCTTAGGCAAAAACAAACCGGAGGAAGTGATTGAACGTTACGAACGCCTCAAAAACTGGAATGTTCCGGATGATTGTTACACGTATATTTTTAAGAAAAACCTCTTCCCGCTGATTGAACGCATCGTAAATGAACTGGAGATAAGTCCGGCTTTTGCAGGGAAATTTTTCGGTCATGCTGTAAAATGGGTCGAAGGACAATACAAACCTGCTGCCGAGTTCGACTATAAGATTGTTTACGCCATGCTACGGTTTATAAAACAGAAGAACCTCGATTTCGGAATTGCCCGGCGTATGCTTCCACTCGTCTATCAGTACCCTAAAATGGAATTCGATTCGGTGCTCACCAGCATTAATTTCAAACCGATTTCAAAAGAAGATATTACATCTAAAATCCCTTTCCTGCGGAATAAATTTGCTGAAATCAGACTATCGAAAGGTCCGGACGTGGAAAACAACTGGATTATGGGGCAGTTGCGCCGGCAAGCGGAAGGCAATGTGGGAATGGCGGAATTGCATGAGGCACTGGGTTTTGTTGAACGATAGTTAAAAGTGAATAACAAAAAGTGCCCTTCGACTTCGCTCAGGATGACAAATAGCGAATAGTGTGCCCTTCGACTTCGCTCTGGATGACATATAACGAATAATCCTGATTAACAACTGTATGACCACCGTATAACAAGCGTATGACCATCGTATGACAACTGAATGACAATCGCCTGACAATTGAATGACCATTTACTATTTTCTATTAACCATTAACTGACCCAATCGCAACTAACAATGACCGACGATATATTCCAGGGCTATAAAGGCGCTGCACTCGAAGTACTTAAAAAATTCAATGCACGGGTTTGGGGACAGGCCATAGTGAAAACTACGCGTGGCGAGTTTATCGGGACCGTACTTCCCCGTTCCGAAAATGACGATGACAAACATATCGTTATGAAGATTCCTACCGGTTATAATATCGGGCTTGATGTTGCTACCATTACCGGCATGAAAGAAACCGGCTACAAAAAAGCCAATTATAAAATCCCTGAAAAAGAATTTCCATACACCGAAGGTTTACCAAAAGTTAAACTGCTCGGCACCGGCGGAACCATTGCCTCACGGCTCGATTACCGCACCGGAGCAGTTATTCCTGCATTTTCGCCGGGCGAATTATACGGTGCTGTTCCCGAACTGGCCGCCATCTGTAACCTGAGTACTGAAAAACTATTTGCCGTTTTCAGCGAAAATATGGCACCTGATAACTACAAGAAGTTAGCCATCGCCATTGGCAAAGAAATTGAAGCAGGTGTAGATGGAATTGTAATAGGACATGGAACCGACACCTTGCATCACACAGCCGCCGCATTGACTTTTATGGTACAGAATTCACCTGTTCCAATTGTGCTTGTTGGCTCGCAGCGTTCGAGCGACAGGCCAAGTTCCGATGCTGCACTTAACCTAATGCATGCCTGCACGGCTGCCGGACATGGCGATATTGCTGAAGTTATGGTTTGTATGTTTGGCCCAACGAGCGACGAATACGGATTCCTTCACAAGGGAACACGTGTGCGTAAAATGCATTCTTCCTACCGTTCCACTTTCCGTACTATTGGCGATACTCCTATGGCAACCATCACCCGTAAAGGGCTGAAACCCATAAAAGACACTTACAACCACCGCCGTAAGGACCGGAAAGTTACTATTTTGCCTTATTTCGAGGAAAAAGTATCCATTGTGTATTATTATCCGAATATGCAGCCCGATATTATCGATTCGCTGGTTGAACATGGATATAAAGGAATAGTTATTGCCGGCACAGGGCTGGGGCATGTGAACAAACCCTTGTATCCGGCCATCGAAAGGGCTGCAAAAGCAGGCGTTGCCATTTATATGACGGTTCAGACTTTGTGGGGTTATGTGCACATGTTTGTTTACGACACCGGCCGCGACCTGATGGCAAAAGGTGTTGTACCCGCCGAAAATATGTTACCCGAAGTGGCGTATATTAAACTGGGATGGGCTTTAGGCCAAACCTCCGATCTTGAAGAAGTGAAGCGTATAATGCTTACCCCGATAAACGACGAAACTACTCCGCGCGAACCTTACAATGGTTACCTGATATACCAGGGTGGCGTGGTTGAAGTAGAGGATTTTATCAGGAAAGTGCATAAATAGTCACTATCTGTATTGGTTTAAATACGTACAGAAGCATATAAAACTTCACGAATCATTATCTGGCCGGATACATTAAGCGGTATATCGTTTCCAGCAATTTGGCCTTACTTACCGGTTTAATAATATAATCGTTGCAGCCTGCCAGGCGGGCGGCTTCTTCATCCATTGAAGAAATAAGTCCGGAAAGGGCAATAATCGGCAAGTTAGGCAACATGGCACGTATCTGCCGTGTCGATTCCAGTCCATCCATCCCTGGCATTTTCATATCGGTTATCACCACATTTATTTCAGGGTTATCACGGCAAATTTCAACAGTTTCAAGCCCGTTATATGCCCTGAGTACTTTGAAAGAAGCTTTCTTAAGCACAATTTCAAGGTATTTGTAATTGGAATCATCGTCCTCGGCCACAAGTACAACCGGCAGAACAGGTTGAGATGATTGGGCGGCATCAGACGAATCATCCGCGATTAATCCTTCGTCCGGAATAGTAAAGGAAAATTTTGACCCTACATTTACTTCCGACTCAACCCGTACTTCCCCGCCAAGCAACTTTACAAATCCCCTGGCTATGGATAAACCTAAACCGGAGCCTTCGTAACCCCGTGAAGACGATAAATCTGCCTGCCTGAAAATATCAAATATTACCGAAAGCGATTCATTGGGTATGCCTGATCCGGTATCGCTTATAGCGAAATGGTGATATCCGGATTTCACTTCGTACACTATGCTGATGGATCCTTCTTTTGTAAATTTAACGGCATTATCGATAAAATGATGAAATATTTTGGTAAGCAGAAATTCATCGGTAACAATTTCAATATCATCGTCGGTAGCCTTGCTGATTACATCCAGGTGCAAATTCCGCGAATAGCAGAGTTCTATGGTATGGCTGGTCATTTTATCCAGGAACTTCCGTATGCTGAAAGGCCGCTTGTTAACTTCGGTTAATCCGGATACAATAAGCGAAATATCCATATAACCGGTAATGGTACTAATGAGCCTGTTGCTGCTTTTTTTAATCAACCGGTTAAATTCAATCCGATCTTCTTCGGAACTGTCAGCGTGAGTAATCATTTCGCTGAAACCGATAATTCCGTTGAGCGGCGTACGAAGTTCATGCGAAATATTGCGGAGGAAAGCCGATTTTAATTTGTCGCTGGCTTCCGCTTTTTCCTTTGCTTTAAGCAATTCCTCACGAGCCTGCTGACGATCGGATATATTTCGGAAAACGCCCTGCAGTATATTTCTTCCATTCAGGATTATATTATTTGAGAGAACTTCAACGGGTATTTCGCGGCCATCTTTCCGAAGAACAACACTTTCAATAGCCTGCATCATTTCTCTGTTCAATGCTTTTCCGGCTTGTTCGGCAAATGCATCTGAAACTAATTTTTCAAATCGGGCAGGATGAATTTGGGTTTGATGCATTTTACGGATCTCAATTAACCCATAGCCAAGCAGTGCACATGCTGCTGAATTAGCTCCAACCAGCATACCAGTTTCAATATCAGCCAGAATGATTGCATCGGGCGAAGTTTCATAGAGTTTTCTGTACCTCTCTTCACTTTCAATTAATGCTTTTTCTGCCTGTATGCGTTTCGAAATATCTTCCTTTACTGCAAGATATTGATTTACAACCCCTTCGGAATCGAGCAGAGGCACAATCAGAGCACTTTCCCAATAATACTCACCGGATTTCCTCTTATTATGGAAAGTCCCCGTCCATTTATTTCCTGCTTTTATAGTCGCCCAAAGCGACTCGTAGGTTTCAACGGATGTTTCGCCCGAGCTAAATATGGAAGGATTTTTACCGGCTAATTCGGCGGCGGTGTAGCCCGAAATACTACAACCCGCAGGATTTATATATTCAATAGCGCCTTCCAGATCTGTAATTATAATTGTGGTAGGATTTTGGTGAACAACTGACGTAAGTTTATGAAGTTCTTTTTCGGTTAACCGCCGCCTGGTAATGTCCCTGCTTACGCCTCTGTATCCGGTAAGCATTCCTGAAATGTTGTAAACGGGTACACCGCTTGTTTCAAAATATAAAATACTCCCGTTTTTATGTTTAAACTTATTAACAAGAAATCTGAATGGAGTTGCAGGATTAATAATTGATCTGGAATCGGCCATATCTGCCGAAGCATTTTCATCGTCAATAAAATGAAACGGAGTTTTGCCAATTACTTCGTCGGAGGAATAGCCCAGAAGATTTTCGAACTGCGGGCTAACATAGGTATAATTCCCTTCGATGCTTGTTTCCCATATCATATCCGAGGTAGATTCAACCAGCAATTTGAATTTGGTTTCGCTTTCGCGGAGACTTTCCTCTGATCTTTTTCGTTCGGTCACATCCCTGTATATACTTTGATAGGTTCCGTCGGGCATCATTTTGGTATGCATCTCAATGGAAATAATTTTTCCATCGGGACGAAGTATATCCCGCTCACCGAAAACAGTATCGCCATTATTCAACAAATCATACTTCAAAGGCTTTTCCTTCAGCGTATTGCTGTGGAATAAAACACTTATATTCTGACCAATCAAATCATCAAGGCTTCTTCCGGTCAGATTCTGCATGTACGTATTTGCACTTATAATGATACCTTCGTGAGAGCCTATCAATATACCATCGACAGCGAGTTCAATTAATTCGCGGAAACGCCTCTCACTTTCCTGCAAGGCAATTTCGGCCCTTTTGCGTTGGGTGATATCCTGAGCCATGGCAATACATACCTTTTTTCCAAAGTAAGTGCCGTTAACGATACGCACTTCTTTAGGGAATATTTCGCCATTGGCATGAAGACCCCAAAATTCAAACTGCTGAGGTTCGCCATCGAAGGCAAGCTTAATCATTTTAGCTATTTGCTCAAGATCATTTTTGCCGGGAGCTGAAACAAACAACGGACTTTTACCAATTAATATATCACGCGGGTATCCATACATTTTAACTGCACCTGCATTTACATCTGCAAAAGTGCCTTCTTCGTCCTGAATATAAATGGCATCAGCCACATTGTTAAACAATTCGCGGTAGCTGTTTTCATTTTCCGATTGCAGTTTTTCGGCGTTTTTCCAATTGCCTTTTTCACTTTCCTGTAAAGCAATAATTGCCTGCGAATGTTCCGCTGATTCTTTTTCACTTTTTGATTTCAGCAATTCATACGCAAGCTTTAATTCTTCCAGCTCTTTTTTGAGTTGATCTACAGACTGATTCCGGTTATTTGAGTAATCGTTCATTAATGTCGTCTTTTTTATGAGGTCGCCTCTTTTACTGTAAAATAAAACGTACTGCCTTTTCCTTCTTCACTTATAACCCATATTTTACCTTCATGCTTTTCAACAAATTCCTTACAAAGGATTAGTCCGAGTCCCGTTGAAACTTCCCCTTCGGTTCCTTTTGTTTTTGCATTAACATCAATCAGGAATATTTTTTTCAGCATTTCGTTACTCACACCAACTCCAGTATCATTAACAGCAATGGTTACAAAATGTTTTTCTTCCGCAAATGCTGAAATATGAACATTCCCGCCACGGGGAGTAAATTTTATGGCGTTTGTGAGTAAGTTCCGGATAATGGCAGGAAGCATGTGAATATCGGCTTCTACCTCCAGTACTGCGGGTATATCATACGTTATTTCAATCTCCTTTTGTCTGGCACTGGCATTTACTACATCTAAGCAATTTACTACTAAAGGCATTAGCTGCAATACTTTAGGCTTATATTGGGTTATTCCCCTATGCAACATCGACCATTCCAGCAGGTTTTCGAGCAACTGGTAAAGATTACCGGCAGAACGTCGCATAAGGGTTACGATATTCCGCAATTCTTCCTCCGGAAGGGTATCGAATTCCTCGTCGAGTATTTCGGTAAATCCCAGAAAAGTGTTAAACGGGCTTCGCAGGTCGTGGGCAATAATTGAAAAAAACTTATCCTTACTGGTATTCAAAGCCTGCAGATCTTTGGCATTCTTATGCAGTTGGTCCTCATACCTTTTCTGTTCAGTAAGGTCAATAATTATCCCCCTGGTGCCAATACATTTATTTTTAACAATAATGGGAACCGAATGAATGGATATAGGGAAAGTTGTCCCGTTTTTCATAACTCCTGCCATAATAGCTCTGTCGGACTTTATAAAATCATAAACAATTTCCATATGCAGGTGAATATCCTCTTGGCTTTCGGGAGCAATAAGCTGATTGATAAGAATATATGAATCCAGCTCATCATGCTGATACCCAAAAAGTCTGAATCCGGTATCGTTCATATAAACAATCTTACCGCTGAAATCGGCCTCGAATATAGTTTCGGGAAGCAGTTCCACCAGGTCCATATATTTCTGTTTGCTTTCGATAAGATCCTGTTCTATTCTTTTCCTATCAACAATTTCCTTCTCCAATCCCGAATTGTGAAGATTCTGAACACGCAATCTGATTATACCAAAAATTATCCCGCTGGCTATGAGCACTGTCAGCAGCAGGAACCACCAGGTAAGATAGTACGGAGAATTAATCCGTAGTATTTCGGATCTGCTTATTTTGCTCCAGCTACCCGAAAAATTCTTAGCCATTACACAGAAGGTGTATTTCCCGGGCTTCAGGTTAATATATTTTACATGGTCGAGCATAGCCTGATCCACGTCCTGCCAGTCAGCATCAAATCCCTCAAGTTTATATTTATACTGAATTAAGTCCTCATTAATAAATGAGATGCCCCTGAAGTGAAATACCAGGGTGTTATCGCGGTAATTTATTTTACTTTCTGATGTTAATGGGTGCTGAACACCTTTGCTGTCCTCAGTGGAAAGGAGCATTATTTCAGGTGTCGAAATTACAGCCTTGTTATAACCTTGCTCAAAACAAGTTAATCCACGGTCGGTACCAATCCAAACCCTGCCTTTGGAATCATTAAACCCGGCAGCTCGGTTGGTTTCCCAGCCTGCAAGGCCATTGTAAATATTATAGATTTCGAGCCTGCTGCCTCCATCCCATTTATAAACCCCTATATTGGAACCAATCCAGTAATTTAAATCTTTATCCTGAAAAATAAAAAATACCGGGCTATTAATTTCTATACCCTTATTCCGGTATTTTATAATCCGTCCATTTTCAATAATATAGAGACCGCTCATGCTGCCAACAAACTCTTTCCCTGTATTTCCTTTCAGATAGGCGAATACATTATCTGCTTTAGTATCCTCCGATGGAATTTTTTCAAATTTATCCTTACCCACATGCCATAAGCCATTTGAACCGGCAACATAAATTCCGTCCTCATCATCGGAAAATATCTTCCTGATAACATTGGAGTTGATATGAAACGGCAAATGCTCATAGAGCTTGTTATCGCGCAGGTACAGCAGGTTTGTGTCGGCACCCACCCATATCCTGCCGGTATTATCCTGGTGTACCACATTGGTAACCGGATACTTCGGCGAACTGTACCATGTTATTTTGCCGTCAGCCTGCAATTTGCCTAATCCCCTGCTGATGGAAACAAACCAGATGTTACCGGCCTTATCCTTCATAATATCACTTACTCTTCTGGTATTCAGTTTCAGGTCGGGAAATTCAATTGTTTTAAAGGTGTTGTTTTTTAGTAATGTTAATCCGTAGTTATGTCCTAAAACGATAGTCCCATCGTTCATCTCGGCAATGGCGGTAACTTCATCTTCCAGCAACCCGTTCTTTTTGAAATAATTAATAACCTTCAGATTATTTATTTTATTAATCCCACGTGTGTCGGTTATCCAGATATTTTGTTCGCGGTCGATAAATACCGAAGTCGCCCCATGTGATGAAAAACCATTGTCGGACATTAGCGGAACAGGGATATCACTGTTGCCCGAAATATAATATTTGGCCCAGATATTCCCAAAAAAGACGTTTCCTCTTTTGTCGCAATTTACAAAGGCATAATAATAAATTGACGGACGTGGCAACTGGAACTTATTGGAAACCAAAATGAATTTGTTGTTCTCAATATATCCCAGCCATTTTTCATTGAGTACCCACAACTTTTCGTCGGGACTGTTGTTATGCTCGAAATTAATCGAAACGATATCTAATCCATACGGTTTGATGTATTTATTCAGACTCCAGTCCATTTTGCCCCCGTCGAATATACACAAACCTATTTTAGTGGATAGGTAAAATTTACTATTATTGGCAACTACGGTATATACATAATTCAGATTTTCTTTCGCCGAAAGCGAGTAATGAGTCCAGGTATTTTTCTCCCGGATATAAAATCCATCATAGCTACCCAAGCAGATAACTGCTTCGCCATTTTTATAAATAACATCAAAAGAATTAATCGGATGATTCTGGAAAATTTCCGAAGGCGGAACAATTTTCCACCACTTGTTATCTTTAAAATAGATGATAGTGTCCAGTTTTTTTTCCGGCATTGCCCACACAATACCCTTTTCGTCAACCTTTATTTTTCGGAAAGCCTGGTTTGGAATACTGTTTTTGGTATCATAATTCGTAAAGCTAAAACCATCATACCTGGATATGCCATAACTGGTTGCAAACCACATAATACCTGATTTATCCTGGCAGGCATCATTGATATTGCGGGTTGGTAATCCATCCTCAATGGTATAGGATTTTACAAAAAACTGCTGCGAAAAAATATTTCCTGAAAACAACAGATTAAAAGAAAGAAAAATAAATTTGCTGATGCTTTTTTTCATTCACAACCTTTTTAAGCCACTATTAATGAGTATAAATATAATTATAATATTGTTTTTGAGACAGTTGCCTTATAGAATGATTGAAGGCAATAGAGAAGTTTGCGTTAGTTGTAAGGATTGTAATAGTACTGGCAAGCTTGAAAGTAAAATTTTTCTCTGGAAGATTTGTTGTTAATTTCAGATTAATAACATCTTTACCTTCAGTCGTCTTAAGCTTTAAATCAGTTCAAATCATCAAGGAATTTACAAATGTAAGAATTTTCCCGTTTGAGATATATGTGATTTCTGATTTTATGCTTGAAAACAGCAAAATGA
>JBBSDG010000011.1:0-30108 GCA_038249635.1 Bacteroidales bacterium
GTTAGAGGCTTTGCATTCCTGGTTTGGTGTTGCAAGCGTAACCCTGGCCGAAATATTGCTTTTGCCCCTGCTTACAGTCCAGGTTGCGGGATTATAGGTTCCAATGTTAACCACCTGTATAGATTCTCCGGGAAGAAGTCCGCGACTGAGGGTATCAGCCTTGAATACGAGTGACACATTGGTTTTAAGGTTTTTTAGAATGAACGAAACGGATAAACTTTTATGAGTCGTTGTCTGCAACCCACCCAGAATATTTCCGGGTCCGTTATTCTTAACTGTAGCCCTGAAATGAATTACATCATTTGGCTGTGGGTTAGTAACAACCTGATTGGAAGCATTCAGCATTTCAATCTTTGTAAGTTCAGCATCCGGGTAATATGTATCTGTGGTTTGTAGAGACGGAATACGATACAAGATCACTTTTGCGAAAGCATTTTCCTCGTTGAAAATCAGGTATTCATTGGGGGTTTTGGTAACATTGATTGAATAATCAATATCTGTCCAGCCACTTTCGCGGTTTACTTCAGGCCCGGGTTTAATCTGAGTAAGGAATGTTCCATCCTTTGTTTCATAAATATTGATTTTCCCGTTTTTGGCAAGGGCTACAAAAATATATCCGTTTTCGACGGTAAATGACTTAGCATCTTCATCTGAACTTCCGGCCGGATCATCATTGGGGATAAAAGGAATGTATATTTTCCAGGCCGGGGCAATATTTTTAAAATCTACAGCCGGGTTCTTACTCAACGTATCCAATACTTTTGTGTACTTACAAAGGGTTGAACCCATACACCACCAACTATCAACGCCTTCACCTGTAGATTTTCTATCAGGCTTTTCGTTACTGAACCCGGCAACAAAAAGCTCATCATTCTTACGGTCATACACCAGACGTTTTACCCCGTTGGTACCTGTTGTGCTCTTGCCTATATCCAAAAGCACTGATTTGGAGAAGTCGTAAACCAAAACTCCTTTTGCGTTAACATCCTGCAACGGAATTAAACGAACTCCGTTTTCGCGGACACCTTTCCAAATATTCCCTGTACTGTCAACCCATACAGCCATGGAATATGGGCTGTCAAACCCATTCTTAAATGTAAATTCATCCTGCTGTATCTGGCCATCCCCGTTTTTATCCATCCAGATAAAATCCTTGTCTGAACCAAGATTTGTAGGGTAAGTACCTTTTGTATCCCAGCCTCCAACGTTCATTAAAAGCATCGGAATTGCGATTTCACCATCCGTTGCATTATTAAAGCGGTATCCTGCCAGCATTCCTGCATACATGTCGGTTACAAAAAGGTATTTATGACCTTTTATATGTTTTATCCATGCCGAAGTAACAAATCCGCCATGTGTCCTTGGATCGTCAGGGTATTTAAACCGGTTAAGCGTAAAAGCATCGAAAGTCCATTCGGAACCTGGGGCGGTTTTGGAATAATCCATCCTAATTTTTTTATCGAAAGTATATACCTCATTCACATTTTCGGGATCAGCACAAGCTGTTGCCGTAAAAACCAGACCTTTTTTGTCCCACAATAAAGTTCCTTCAGGACTGTATGCCTGCAAAACAGCGCCTCCTTGTGGAATTGAATTGGCAACATATATATTTCCATTGTTATCCGCACCAACTCCCATGATATCGAAGAATTTGAGTGGTGCGAATTTGCCGGCAATGCCTGAAAGTATCCCGTATTGCTGGCCAAATGTATTGGTAAATGAAGGTGTATTTAAAATATCATTATAAAATCTGATGTTTTGATTAATCCCGTTATCAGCAACCAGAATACGGTTGCGTTTGCTATCAACAAAAAATGTGGAAGCAACGATTGAAGCATCGGGAAATGTAATTTCCTGTGGCAGAATTGCACCGGTTGATGCTGAGAACCTGATAATTTTCCTTAATCCTTTCTGTAGCATCCAGATACCACCCGACTGATCGGCTGAGAGTTGGCCAACGCCACCGGCAAAAGTATATTTTCTTAACACCACCGACGACATGGTGGTTTTATCATACACACGCACACTACTATCCTTTGTGTCGGAAACAAAAATTTCATTGCCACTCATTGCTATACCGGTCAGTGCATAACTACCCGTATCAACAACCATCATATTGTTTGCATAGCCATAACCTTTTGGGAAGGTGGGCGAGCCATTAGTTCCGATTTTGTATCTGCGTACCGTGCGCCAGGTGCCGTCAATTCCATCAATGCAAGGTGGATACTGCGGTAAGCCATTGCTGTTTTTAAGGGAATTTCCCCCGTCGCAACCGTGCTGCGATTGGAGGTGATAAACATATAAACTATCGAGTGCTACACCTATCATAGAGCTACGCCCCCACCCTCCGGTGCCTGATCCTTCGGGCACATTGATAATGGCACCATCTTTGAAAACCATAACATTCGAACCACCTTCGTCCCATCCTGTAACAGTGGCAACTCTACCATCGGGACTCACAGTCAAATATTCCATCCAGTGGGCGATATGGTTTTTCTGTGTACCGCCATCATTGGCAATCCAGGATGTAACATAGGGACTTACAAGGGTTCGGTTAATACAGGGATCCTGTGAAAATGCATTTATTGCAAACAAAACAAGCATGAAGGTTAGTAACCGTTGTGTTTTCATTTGAGGTTTTTTTTAAATTTGTTTGTGAGTAATTTCTCAATCTTAATTTACGCTCACTATTTAAAAGAAGTATGTCTGATTAGCAACCACTTAACATAGTACTAATCAGACATACATCATGTATTGGATCAATTTGCAAAAGGAAATGCACTAATGGCCACTCCTTTAGAATAGACTAGTAAACAATAATCTTTTTCACGCTCAATACTTTACCGCTGGCATCCATTGATTTGATAAAGTACATTCCTGTAATGAAATTAGAAGTAGAAATTGAACTGGACTTGGAACGATCGTTTTTAACCATTTGTCCTACTGAATTAAAGATAGCAATGGATGAAACATCGCTGCTTCTAACCAATATCTGCCTGTTTCTCGAATCGTAGATTACATGGTTAGCCGGAGCTTTTGTCTGTACAAGGCCTACGTTTGGTAAAAGATCAACCATTTTGAAAGTTCCGTAATTATTGGAGTTAGCATATTCCTGGTTTGAGTTACCCATAGCTCCCAATGAACATTCGCGAACGTACAATGCCGGTGTATTTGCATTTTGTTTCAAATCTGATTCATCTACGTTAAAGTCACCAACAAACATTTTGCCAAGGCCATAGTTTGTTGCGCTGTTGCCATTGGTTACAATATCTTTATCCATATACACTTCTACATTGTATCCTACAACTGTTTTCTTGATAGCCCATTTGAAGAGGTCGGCATCCCAGTTAGTTGCATCGTAACCGAACACTTTGTAGTCAGGATCGGAACCAACAGCCGAACCGCTTTCGAATGCTAATGCAGCAGGTTTGTCAGGGTGAGTAGTACCAACCATAGCAGGAATTATGATCTGTATTTTACCATCACCTATGGCTTTGCCAAAATAGAATTCAATACCATCATTTTCCCATGGATTAGCGGTGTTCTGATAACGTACATAATCATCCTTTACTTCAAAGAACATGTACATTCCGTTATCATTCCATAAAGTTCTTACAGTAGCATACAAATCAGTTTCGTCTGAAGGGAAAGTATTCAAATCCAATACGTCTCCAGCATTTTTCTGATGTAAGGCTTTTTTAAGTACAACAGGTGTGGTTTCGGCTATCCATGCTGCATCAATATCACCATCAACAGTAATAGCGCTGCTGGTTCTTTCAATTGTCAAAAGAGAGTCGGCTTGCCTTGAAGTATGGTTATTAACGGTAATATAACTGGCACAGCTTCCTGTTGTTGTAAATTCGAGGGGTTGTACATTGTCAGCCAGTTTAAAATAGCCATAGTGACTTGAACCTGCATATTCCTGGTTTGAATTGCCTAGGAGACCCAATGAACCTTCACGAACATACAATGAGGGTGTATTTGCATTTTGTTTCAAATCTGCTTCGTCAACATTGATGTCGCCCACAAACATTTGGTCTTTTCCAAAATTGGTAGCGCTGTTTCCGTTGGTAATAATGTCCTTGTCCATATAAACTTCCAGAGTATATCCTGTAGCAGTTTTTTTGATAGCCCAGTAGAAGAGGTCGGCATCCCAGTTAGTTGCATCGTAACCGAACACTTTGTAGTCAGGGTCGGATCCTACAGCTGAACCTGATTCGAAATCTTTGGCAGCAGGCTTGTCAGGATGAGGAGTACCTACCATGGCAGGGATAATGATCTGTATTTTACCATCGCCAATGGCTTTGCCAAAATAGAATTCGATACCATCATTTTCCCATGGATTCGCGGTGTTCTGATAACGTATATAGTCATCTTTTACATCGATGAACATATATACTCCGTTATCTGTCCACATTGCTTTAAATGTTGCATGCAGGTCAGTTTCACTCTCTGGATAGTTTGACAAATCCAATACGTCTCCTGCTTTCTTATCATTTAGAATTTTTTTAATTACACCTGTAACGGCATTAGCATACTCGGCATCTTCAACACCATCAACTACGATGGGTGCGTGAGCCTTGTTAATAACATACATGGAATCTGCCTGACGCGAAGTCTGGTTGTTCCAGGTAATGTAGCTGGCGCAAGTGCCAGTTGTAGTAAACTCCAGTTCCTGAGCCGACAGCGTAAACGCGCTAGCCAGAAACATCAATGAAAAAAGTAATTGTTTTGTTTTCATAAAATTGTTTTTTAGGGTTTAAATAATTAAGGATTAGGGATTAGTAATTAAAATTTAGTTATTAAGCATTACTCTTTGTAGTAATCAGTTTAGGTTAAGGATGAGGTCAGGTGATAATGGACTGAGCCTCATCCTTATTTGTTCAGGTACCCTTCGAAATTTCAGATTTCTGATTAATTATTTTCAAAGGCAGAGCGACTATCAATTATATCCGGGATTTTGCTGCCCGGCCATTGCGGGGTTGGAGTCAAACTCGCCAGCGGGTATGGGCAGGCATTCATTTTTCCCTTCCTTATACCCCAATGCACTCCATTCGGCTTTGGCAATATTCCAGCGACGGTAGTGGAAATAGATCTTTCCTTCAAGACATAGTTCAAGGTAAGTCTGGTTCTTGAGTTCAGCCATAATATCAGTAGGATTTACATCAAAGGCTGAAGGCGTATTTACAGGTTGTCCGTTAGCTCTTCTTACAATTTTATTAATATATTCCCTGGCAGCAGCATCGTCGCCCAGGTGGTGCATAACTTCGGCATAATAAAGATACACATCATCGAGCCTCATAATCCTGAAGTTCATGCTCATATGACCGTCATTTCCCATTCCTGCAGCGTTAGCTCCTTCAACTTCAATGCTGTCAGGAATATATTTTTTCCATCCATAATCGCTGAAATCGTACAATTTAGTACTCCAGGTTCCGGTGGTTGGGTTGAAAACCTGCAGCTCATCGGATTTAGGAATATAAACAGTAGCAGAAAGACGTGGATCTTTCGGAGATACTGCGTCAAGCCATATTCTTACGCCAGCCTGAAGGGTAGTTCCATCTGTTTTATAAAATGGGATAGTGGTAAGCGGATCAATAAACGCGAGGTATGCTTCTTTGCTTGGGTAACTACTTCCATTGAGCGGAACTGATATTTTATACAAGGAATCGATATACCCTTTTTGTAACGATCCGGTAGCAAGAGTTTTCGAAGCCAGACCGGCAGCAAGAGTTGAATTATTGAGTACAACAGAAGAGCTGAAATGATTAACGGTTTCAGTCGGGATTTTGGTTGTACCCCACGCCTGCTTGGCAAGCAAACGGTATGCATAAGTGCCTGAGTAGCCGATAGTCATATTGTTAAATGCGACTTCGAAAACAGATTCGGAATTATTAATATGCTTATAGTCGAAATTCTGAGCAAAATTAGTCATCAGTTTGTAATTACTATTTGCCAATACTTTATCAAAAGCAATTTTTGCATTAGCCCAGTCCTGCAGGTAAACATAGGTTTCGCCCAAAAATGCCTGAGCTGAGCCTTTAGTTGCTTTTCCGGCTTCGGTTGCCGACCATGAAGCGGGCAATAAACTCTCAGCATTCCTGAAATCGCTTACAATGTATTTATACACTTCGCCACAGGAACTCCGTCCTTTATACATTTGATCTTTTGACAGAATGACAGAGTCAGCAATGAGAACACCCATAGCATTTTCGCTATAGCCAGGGTTGCTTGGCAGTTTTTCGCCAAAAGACCTTACCAGGTAAGAATAAGCAAGTCCTCGCAGGAAATAGCACTGACCTTTCATTTGTTTCAGAGCTTGTTCATCTTTAGTAAAGTTACCGCTTGAAAGCATAGTATTGAGGCCGGTAATCGCAGCATTAGCTCTGCCAACTATATTGTACCATCCTTTATAATAATCAATTATCAGTTCGTTGGTTGGTCCATAATTGTAGTTGTTAAAATCGGTGTATCTCGATTCGGGATGTATATACTGCGCTTCTCCGGTTGAATAACCCAGTATGTAGAAGATTTCGCCAAAGAATAATCGCTCATCGTGAAATTCGCCATAAACTCCGTTTACCGCTAACTGAGCGTTAGCAGCAGAGTTATAGAATGTTTCGGCAGTTGGATTATTGGGATCTTCTATCTCAAGAAAATCCTTTTTACAGGAAGCCAGTATGAATAGTAAACCGGCTATAAAAACTATTTTGCTTATATTTTTCATCGTGTTTTTTAAATTAAGTTTTATTTTTCCGGGAAATTATATGTCAACCTGTACTCCTAAAATCAGGATTTTGGATTGTGGGTATGAGCCATTGTCATAACCGGCACCAATTGCACCACCTATACCAAACTCAGGATCGAAACCGGTATATTTGGTAACAGTCCAGAGATTTTGTCCGGATGCATATACCCGAAGTTTCGTAAGCTTAATTTTTTTCGTAATTTCCTCAGGAATTGTAAAGCCTACCTGGAGGTTTTTCAGCCTGAAAAACGAACCGTTTTCAACAAACCAGCTTGATGGATTCCCCATATTCTTGTTGGGGTCGTTTCCTGTAATTCTAAAGTTGGTGGTCGAAGGATTGTCAGCCGTCCAGCGGGATAAAGCCCTGGTAGTAGTTGAAAAGTCATAGCTTGAAATCTGGTCGGTCATAACTTTCGAAGCATTGTACACATCACGCTTATAAACGCCTGTTCCACTGATTGCCAGGTCGAACCATTTGTAATCCAGATTAATCTGGAATCCATAAACTGCTTTGGGCCATGGGCTGCCCATATTGGTACGGTCGCTTAATCCTATAGTTCCGTTTCCGTCGATATCCCTGTATATAAGGTCGCCCGGCGCTGTACCAGCGCTATTGTAATAAATCTGGTCCAGAACGGATTGCGATATGGATGGGTTATTTCCCTTTGCAATATCCCTGGCTCTCTGGTTGTATTCATCTACTTGCTCCGGGGTCTGGAAAATGCCATCAACCATATATCCATAGAAATATCCGCCACTTTCGCCCTCTGTAGTCCACGATATGTCACCATTTGCTTTAAGTGGAATTGATGTGTACAAGTCTTCGACCATATATTTAAATTTCGATAAATTCCCGGAAAATGAATAATTGAGATCACCTACTGCACCTTTATATGTAACGGTCAAGTCTAAACCCTTGCTTGAGATAAGACCGGCGTTGATAACCTGCCGGGGATTGTTGTCAAACTGATTTCCCAAACCGGAACTAAAAGGCAATCCCTGGTAATACAACATATCTTTGGTCGTTTTTTTATACACTTCGGCGGTTATAAACAAGGCATTTTTGAAAAGACCCAATTCAAGTCCTAAGTCAATCTGGTGCGAACTCTCCCACTTGATGTCCTGATTAAATAGTGCTGAGGATGGACGCATACTCACATTTTGCATCACGTTCGAATAGTTTCCATACGGATACGCATTTGCACCAACGAGGTACGCTTTAAAAAGGTATTGCCCGATATTGTCGTTACCCAGAGCACCATAACCTCCGCGAAGTTTCATAAACGAAATGGCTTTCACGTTTTTCATAAATTCCTCATTGGAAATTTTCCATGCAAAAGAGGCGGAAGGGAAGACACCATACTTGTTGTTAGGGCCAAATTTATCGCTTCCATCTCTTCTTACTATAAATTTAGCGATGTATTTATCATTATACTGGTAGGATACCCTGGCTACCTGAGAAAGTGTACGGCCGTGCCATTCACCCCCCCCTGTGGTACGACCTACAACGTCCGTCTGATTTAAAACCAGCAATCCGAATTTTGCATTAGTACCGTTACCATATAAACCACTTCCCTCGTATTTGCTAGCCTCGTAGACAGCGGTAAGACTGATATTATGCTTTCCAAAGTCGTGTACATAGTTGGCATATACATTGCCTAACATATCCCAACTTTTACTGAAATTCAATCCTATATTTGTATATGGAAAGTTTTTCTTGTCGGTGAGTTTATAGGGTAATGTTACATTTTTACTGTTATCGTTCGAGATGCTACCTGCAAAGGTTGTAGTAACTGATAACCCGGGTAAAAAGGTAACCGTTGCATATGCATTACCACCCACTTTCTGGTGGTAATTATGCCCAAGGTTTGTAAGCTGATCAGCCA
Source organism: Bacteroidales bacterium (assembly GCA_038249635.1). Lineage (GTDB taxonomy): Bacteria > Bacteroidota > Bacteroidia > Bacteroidales > UBA4417 > UBA4417. The sequence goes on from JBBSDG010000011.1 coordinate 8,635, forward strand.
TAGGATTACCTCCATCAAAGTCACCTATACTTTTATAATTGACAAATCCATATCCTCCGGGTTGATTATTTTCGTCGTAAACAGGCATCATTGGAGGTGTACGGAAAAGGCCCGACAGATAACGTCCTTCATCGGCTACTCCATTGAGATCGGAAGTGAGAAGACTTAATGATTCTCCGATTTTAAGCCATTTAGTAATATGGTAATCGGAATTTAGCCGAATTGAGTATTTCTTATAGCTGTTATCAACCAAAGAAGGCTCATTTTTTTCATAGGTAAAACCAAGATAATAGTTTGCCATTTCATTAGATCCTGAAATATTCAGATCATAATTCTGAGAAACACCTGTCTTGAACATTTCTTTCATCCAATCCGTGGTTTGATATTTCCCGATTGAATCCATACTTAAACCATATGGAACACCAACTGAAGCCCACTGCTCGTTTTTTAATTCAATATATTGATCGGAATTTACCATCTCGGGCAATTTCCAGGGCTTGCTGGTACCTGTATAAGCATTGAAACTAACCTTAGCTTTTTTCTGACCTGCCCCCCTTTTAGTGGTTACCATAATAATACCACCGGCAGCTCTAACTCCATAAATTGCGGCTGCACTTGCATCCTTTATAATATCAATGGTTTCAATATCATTCATATTAACCATGCTATTATCACCTGGCACACCATCAATAACCCAAAGCGGTGCAACATCATTAAGAGAGGTAATACCACGTATTCTTATATCGACGCTTCCTCCGGCTTTACCGCTCGAATTCATAACATATACACCTGCAGCTTTTCCCTGCAATGCTGAACCTAACTGCGAGGACGCTATGTTCTGAAGCTGTTTTGAATTTACCTGAACAATTGATCCTGCGAGATCCCGTTTTTTCTCCACACCATATCCTACTACCACAAACTCGTTGAGCATTTCCATCTTTACCTGCAGAACCACATTTATTACAGACTGGCTTCCTGCCGTAATTTCCTGTGAGTCGAATCCTACAAAGCTAAAAACAAGTACTGATTTAGGATCAGTAACGGAAATCGAATATTTTCCATTTACATCGGTAAGGGTTCCGTTTTGTGTTCCTTTTTCGCGGATGCTCACACCTGGTACCGGGAGGTTATCGGAACTGGAGGTAACCACACCTTTAAGTGTAATTGCCTGCAATGAGGCTGCGGTCAAAGTTAAATCAGCAGCCCGGAGGTTGGCAAGTCCGAACAGCGTAAATAGTAAAGTCAGGAAAATTGCCTGAATTGAATGTATTTCTTTTTTCATAAATTAAGGTTGTAAGTTTATTGAGTATTCAATTTGGTTTGATTTGGCCGGATAAAATTACATTTATTGTTATACGATCAATTATAAGATTGTTTCAAAAAACAGGTTCATTTGATGCATGCATCGTATGTAATTGTATAAGTGCATTTTACGAACATATTATATTCAATATTTTGCTGATTTTCCATACTTTTTTACGTTTTTGGGAACAGAACGAGGGTAAAATCATTTATTTTTCGTCAGGATAGTAACGCATATACACCTCAGACTTCAATTTCGCTGAATTCAGCATCTTATATTTTGGACGAAAAATGAAAATTCAAAAGTTAAATTTGTTTTCAATACAAAAAGAGCTCTGATTAAGGTATTAAAAGTTTAGGTATTCAACTTTGTGTTCTAACGAATGATATCATTTTATTAAATCCAGCCTTTCGCTTTAGCTTTCTTTTCAAACTTTTCATTATTATCTCTTCGCCTTCGAAATTTTAATAAAAACACAGCCATGAAATGGAACCTTACCGGAAAAACCGGATTCGAAAACTCCCATATCTGCCTGACGCCACAGATCCCGAACCATTTGATTGCCATTAATATTTAAATCGCTCCATTTAACTGAAATTTCCTGTTCGGTTTCAGCCATATTGAACAATCCAACTGCAAGTGAACCATCTGCCAGTGGGCGTGCCCAGATTTCAATATTCTTCTTTGTATCAGCCGAAACTCTGTGTCCCTGTATGCCTGCTATGTCCTGGTCAATGGCAATTACTTCGCGGTTTGCCAGCAGGTTAAATGTAAACGCATCAAGGGCTGTGAGATCGCAGCCTACAATCATGGGCGCAGCAAGTAAACTCCACAAACTGATATGCAGATATTGCTCGTTTGGAGTGAGGTGTGTTTTACGTGGTGTTGCGTTCCAGCCCAGGTTCCCGACAATCAGCATATCAGGATCGTTCCAGTGACCTGGCCCGGCAAAGGGTTGCCACGAATCCTGGGTAAACCCGATGGAAATCAGACTGTACCAGGAATCATGAATATCGAAAGTCGTACGCCACAAATTGGTTAACCTGGCCCACTCACCAGCCAACTCCTGTGGTGCGGCATTCGAAATGCTGTACACAATATCGCGGCCGCTGTTGCGAAGCGCTTCTGTCATAATCTGCGTATGCTCAACATCATTGGGATTCCAATCGTATTTCAGATAATCGAATCCCCATTCAGCAAATTGCTTTACATCCACTGAATCAAAATGATATTCGCCCAATCTCTTTTCCTCCTTTAGTATTTTCCCATCTTTCATATCGGCGCTGCCACCGGTAAAACCTGCATACGTCCATACCCATGGCGAAGAGTAAATTCCGGCTTTCAGCCCAAGGTTATGAATAGAGTCAACCAGCGCTTTCATATCAGGAAATTTCTCATTTGGCATAATGGCATTGTACTTCCCACCTCGTTTGCCTTGCCAGCCATCGTCAATATTAATATAGGTATAACCATATTGAGTAAGTCCTGAATGAGCCATTGCAACTGCTGCATTTTTAATTTTCTCCTGGGTAATATTGCTTCCGAAAGCATTCCACGAACTCCATCCCATGGGCGGGGTTAATGCCAGGGTTTCGCCTATTGAAATCGTTATCGTTTTTGTATCCTTACCAAACTTATTTTCAGCCGAAATCTCTACATCATATTTACCTGCTTTAGAGGCAGCTCCATAAATACGCCCCGTTTCGGTATCAAGTGTGAGTCCTGAAGGAAGATTTGCAGCCGTTATTTTCAAGGGTCTTTTTCCTGAAACCGGAATGGTAATAAGTACGGGATTACCCGGTCTTGCACCAAAAATATACGGAGGGTTTATTTCAGGTTTACTGGTAACAGCAGGTGTAAGTATATATTCTGCTTCAGCTTTCCGGCTTGTGGTTACAGGTTTTACCCCACTTACTTCGAACCATGCATCAGCCCAATCGGTTCGGTCGCCTACAATTCCATCTCCTGCATGATCGGTGCAGAGTTTAAGTTCTTTCACCTTTTTCAGATCAACCTCCACTTTCCGGGCTTTTTCGCCGGCCCTCATCACCCCGCTGCGCCATATTTCTTTATCATCAGCATAAATGATAAACTCTGCCGTTGCCTTAATCCGTTCATGTTCGGGCGGCGAATCATCAAGTCCCACCAAGGCATGAAAGCGCTGGCTTCCACCGTTGAGGTTTACGCGTATGATCCCTGAAGCATGGTTCCCTACACCTCGTTCAAAAGTCTGGCCTGCAATGCTCAGCGGCGTATTCCACATCGATTTGCGGGCAACGGCGCCACCGGCTGCCTGTTCGGCTTTCGACAAATCAAGTTCATCGAGCCATACTCTCTTTGTTTGCGCCAAACCATTTGCGGCCTCAAAAAGAAAGAGCAATAAGAGTAGTGATCGCAGGAAATTATTTAATGTGATTCGGTAGTTCATTTTAATGTTTCTTAAGTGATTGGTTAAATTTTCAAAATTGTCGGAAATATTATCTGGAAGACCGAGGTCAGAAGTCAGAAGACTTTAAGATTCCAGATTTTTACCTTGTCTCTCAGTCTCTCAGTCTCTACTTCTCTTAGTCTATCCTTCTCTCCATTTCTCCCCTCGTCATGCTTAAAATGATATTTGTAAACAGACACTAAATTTATGATTTACTTTTTCTCAATCAACAACACCCAGTCCGTGCTTCCGGATGCATTTTTGCCTGGTGGAAGTATGCGAATTCCTTTTTGATTGCCGGAGAATGAAATTTTTGCTTTGCTGAATGTGCCGGTAGTAGGATCGAACCAACGGATAACCGAGGTTTTGTTTATATAATTGCTCCCAACTGTAAATTCGGAAGTTGGCGTACTTGTCGGGGGGCAATAGATTACAATGGTTGAATGATCGGCAGTGAAAGCCGCAACCAGGTATTCGCCCGATCCGTATTTCCCGTCTCCTGAAATAACAATTTTCCCATCGGTATCAGGGATCAGCCTATACCAGGGCACTTTTTCAAAAAAGGATTTTACCCATCGCATTTGCCATGCCCCACTGTCTTGTTCTACTTTCCGCCAGTCCGGACCAACCTTCCAGTTCCAGCTTCCGTAAGCGTGTCCGCAGGCACCACTCAGCATAGCCCACCAGGCCTGGCGACGGACAACATCTGCCGAAGTAATATCCAAGCCTTTTGACGATTCGCTTTCGTATTGAGCTTCACCAAGCGCAAACGGCATAACATTATGTTTCAGGTATTCGTTGTGATTCATTTCATATATTTCAGGAAGTATTCCAAATCCGGTTTCATGCAACCAGACTCCCTGTTTCTCAGGGAAATACGTATACGTAAAACTGAAATTCAGCCATTTATGATCTACAGCCGGAAGCATATCGGTACTTGAATGCCCTGATGAGGCATGATAGGTTTGCAATGCTGAAGGATTTACATCCAGAATTCCAAGCGCAATCTGCCGGTAATGATCGGTCTGCTCACGCGGATCATTATCGCCGCCCTGTATCCACAATAAGTTAGGGCAATCCTTGAAAAAAGTACCGAGAAACCTGCCATACAAACGGCATCTCTCAGTCCCGTTCTGTATTATTATTTTACCCCAATCCCCACCGCAACAACCTTTCCATATTGTATTCATAAGCACCACAACATCTTGTTTTTCAGCAATTTTAATTCCTTTTTTCAGGTATCCAAAATATGCTGTATCGGGCTTTGAAATATCTAAGTTCAGGAAAGGGTGATTACCGTTCACATTTTTCCCTGACTGTGGATCAGGAGGAAGAGCCATTACCTGTATTACGGTAAATCCTTGTTTTACGCGTATTCCTATTAATGTACTGATATCCTGGGGCGATAAATTTTGTAAGATAAGCCAGGGAGTTTCAGCTTGCCAAAAAAAAGGTTTCCCGGACTGGTCTTCAAAATACCGGTAATTTGAGCTTATCTTCAGCGGGAACCGGCTGTTTTGGCCTGAGACCGGGAATAAACCGGTGCAAAGAATCATCAGCAGAGCTAAAAGGACATGATTAGTATTTCTCATATGATTTTTATTATAGGTATCCGGATCAGCATTTCACCATCTCCGGCCTGCCTGATCCATTTATATTTGATTACAGATTTTTTTATACGATAATTACTAAATCCCTTTCCAGCCATCAACAGGTTTTTTACCCATATAAAAAACCAGTTTGCCTCCTTCAGCCATCTCTTTGTGAGTGATATAATGACGATCGAGTATTTTGCCATTCAGTTCCGCTTTCTGCACATAGAAATTCTCATCACTAAGGTCTTTAACTTCAATTTCGAAATTGTTTAAGCCGGTTTTAATAACAGCATGTTCAACCATAGGTGTCCCCAGGTCATAATTGCCCGAAGCCGGGTTTACCGGGTAAAAACCAAGCGCGCTGAAAACATACCAGGCCGACATCTGTCCGCAATCTTCATTACCACAAAGTCCTTCGGGTGTATCATTGTATAATTTTGTCATTATCTGGTTAAGCCAGTACTGCGTTTTAGATGGTTTTCCTGCATAATCGTAGAGATAAGCAACATGATGGCTGGGTTCGTTTCCATGGGCATATTCGCCGATTAAGCCACTAACATCCAATGGTTTGGCATCGCCCGTTGATGTTTTCATGGTAAAAAGTTCATCCAGTTTTTGGGCAAATGCTTCTCCACTGCCATATAACTTAATGAGCCCAGGCATATCGTGAGGAACAAAAAAGGAATATTGCCAGGAGTTTCCTTCAATAAAATCGGAAGGCCCGTAAGAGGTAAATATCGGATCGAAAGGCCTGCGAAATTTCCCATCCGAAGATTTCCCGTTCATCAGCTTATACTCCGGATCAAAAAGGTTTACATACGACTTCGACCTTTTCAGAAAATAGTTATAGTCATCTGCTTTACCCAGTTCATTGGCAATCTGGGCAAGACACCAGTCGTCGAAAGCATATTCAAGGGTCATCGAAACGGTTTTGTTTTCCTTGTCGAAAGGTATGTAGCCATATTCCTTGAGGTATCTGATGCCAAAATCATCCTGCATTGCGCTTTTTTTCATGGCCGGATATAATTTTTCCATATCAATTCCCGGAATTCCTTTCAGGTAAGCATCAGCAATTACGGGGATTGCATGATACCCTATCATACAATTGGTCTCGCTACCCCAAAGCGGCCAAACCGGAAGCAAACCATATTCATCGTATTGATTTAAAAATGACTGTATCATTACAGGAACACGATCCTGGTTCAATATGGTATTCAATACATTCGCAGCGCGGAATGTATCCCAAAGGGAAAACACAGTATAGCTCCCCGATTCGCCTGATTTATGTATTTTCCTGTCAAATCCCATGTACCGGCCATCCACATCCGAAAACTGGTAAGGGGCAATCATACTGTGGTAGAGGGATGTATAAAAGGTTGTCTTTTCTTTAGGCGATGCCTCAATCTCTATTTTATTGAGTTGTGATTCCCAATCCTGCTTTGCCAGCGAGCGGATACGATCAAAGTCCCAATCCTTTATTTCTTCCGAAAGATTATTTATAGCACCATCGGCATCCACAGATGAAATTCCAACTTTTACAAGCACTTGTTCCCCTTCCTTGGTATCATAGTTTACAAAAGCTTTAAGGTTTCTGCCTTTGGCCGACTTTTCAGCGATTGGGGAATCCTTCGAAGCGGTACCAGCCGATTTAAAGTGTTTGGAGAATTTGGCAGCAAAATACACCTGCTGGTTGGCAAAAAACTTTTCGGTGCCTTCGCCCCAGCCACGCGATTTGCGGCAACCAATAATGGTGCTGTCATTTACAATGGTTATGGATGTTTCGGTTACCGAATCGGTAGCAAAACCATGAAATAAGTCGATGATGATATGAGCATCTGTGGATTTCGGAAAAGTATAACGGTGGAAACCAGCACGAACAGTTGCCGTAAGTTCGGCAAGTATGGAATAGTCTTTCAGGATAACGGAGTAATAGCCCGGGCTTGCCTGTTCATCCTTGTGGCTGAACCTGGAGCGGTAACCTTCGTCGGGGTTTTCGCGGGTGCCGGGAACAAGTTGTAATTTGCCTGTAGTAGGCATAACCAGAATATCGAGCAAATCACCACGGCCGGTGCCGGAAAGGTGCGTATGGCTGAATCCCATTATTGAACTGTCGCTGTAATGGTAGCCGGAGCACCAGTCCCAACCTTTTGTGTATGTATCAGGACTTAGTTGAACCATACCAAAAGGCCTGGTTGCGCCCGGAAAAGTATGCCCGTGGCCACTTGTTCCTATCATAGGATTTATCGATTCGAAAGGTGTTTTGTTTGATTTGTTGCCATGTCCGTTAGTCTGACACGAGACCATCATGCAGCAAGCTGACAACAGAACAAAGAGAGGTTTCATTAAGTCTATCATTGAATTCAATTTTTATATTAATGTATTTTTTTAGGTCTGTTTACTAACCCGGCAATTAACTTACTTCAAACCACAGGCGAAGTGGTTTTTGGATTCAGGTCTTAAAGGTATAATGTTTAATTCCAGTTAAAATAGTGTTTAGTTGATTTGTATCATTCCGGCCTGTTCTTTGAGACAATCATAAGCTTAACCACATTTTAGCCTTCTCTGTTTCATTCAGACTCATTGGCAGAGACTTATTCTGAAAATGTATCAAACAGACCTCCTTAATAGTACATTCCGCTATGGCTGTTTCTGATCCAGTTCCTAAATTTGCACGCTTATACATTACTCAATTATTATGTCAGGAATTAAACAGTTCTTAAAAAGCAGGGGGCAAACTTTTTATGTGACCCTTGAGATATCATTTGCTATTCTTTTATTAGCAGCTTTATTATTGCTGCTGTTTGTATGATGCGTCTGCAAATCCTTTTTTTATCAGGAATCGCTTTTGATTGATTAAAAGCTGAAAAATAATTTATGGGTTTTTCTGATGCAGAATTACTATTTTTGACCCATCCATTCAAGATACTATTGAGATGAATTCAGCCTTAAAAGCCATTGTTAATACTATGACTGCTCCTCATACTATCCGATTGTTTTCAGCACACCATAATGCCTCAAAAAGATGGCGTACGGTAATTAAAATACTTTTTTTTGTCTATTGGTTTCTTCCTGGCAACCCACTTTTTGCTATTGTTAGTCAATCCGAGAAACTTCATTTCAGGCATCTTTCTATTGAGAATGGATTATCCAGCAATATTATCAACAAAATTGTTGAGGATTCCTATGGCTTTATATGGATTGCCACCCCAAACGGGCTCAACCGGTTCGACGGATCGAAAGTCACGAGTTACTATTATAATCCTGCAGATACCGGATCGGTAGCCAGCAATTTTATTCCATCCCTGGTTATTGATAATTCCGGAAATCTTTGGGTTGGAACAAAAAAGGGGCTGTGTAGGTATAATTATGAGACAGAAAAATTTGAACGTCACATACAATACGGACCAGAAGAAAGAAATTATATTTCGATGCTTTACATCGATAAAATGGATCAGTTGTGGGTAGGCACCGAACATGGAATTTTTGTTTACAATAAAAAAAGCGGCGTATTCACAAGGATGTTCTCTGATAACACAATGAACTTTTTTGCGCCTTTGTGCTATACTGAATATAATGATGGCACATTGCTTATTGGCACCTGGGAGAAAGGATTTTATCATATCAGCAAAAACCGGCGCACACAAACCAGGCAAACAATCACATTACAACAGAAAAAGTATGGTACCATCAGCTCACCCACTACTGACGTTGGAATAAATACAATTAATTCGATGCTGATTGACAAAAACAATACACTTTGGTTCGCCACCAGGTATGGAGTAGTAACAGCACGCGAAACAACTGAATTGGGGAAAAGTAAATTCAGTTATTCATTTTTTAAACAGCTATCATTCAACAATAGCCCGAGACCCGACATAAATTGTCAGGCTTTATGCGAAGACAATAACAATTATTTGTGGATTGGCTCTGAGATGGGATTATGCATTTACAATCCCGCGACGCAATCAAATACGTATTATTTCAACGACCCTCAAGATCCGAATTCATTAAGCAATAATGATATACGAAATATATTTAAAGATCGTAACGGCAATATCTGGGTAGGCACATACCAGGGTGGAGTAAATATTTATTGTCCAAGCCAGAAACGTTTCCTCAATTATTTTCCGGCCATAAATAATGCACCCGATCAGAAAACCCGGTATGTAAAATCCATTTGCCAGGACCATAAAGGCGATATATGGGTGGGTACTGATATGGGGCTGTACCGCTTTTCATCAGAAGGAAAATTGCTGAAATCATATATCAACATTCCGGGCGACCCATCTTCGATTAATATAGGCGGTGTCTCAGGATTGTTCGAAGACAGGGAAGGACGACTTTGGGCAGGAACATGGGGAGGAGGAATGCATGAAATAAACATAGAAACCGGAGTGATAAAAAGATTGCCATGGATTGAGGATTTACATGATAACCCCAAAACGCAGGCTGATTTGAACGCACGTTCCATTGATCAGGATAGCAAAGGAAATATATGGATTGGAAACATGCGCGGATACCTTGACAAATACGATCCGAAGACAGGCACTTTTGAGCATTTCAAAGTTACCTTTAACAATATGGGCATAAATGCCATAATTGTTGTTGTTCATGTTGATAAACAGGATAATGTTTGGATGGGAACACAAGGCAGCGGATTAATAAAATTAGATGCTAAAACAAAAAAATTAATCCGCTACAATACCATCACCAATGCTGAAAACTCATCCAACGAAGCCATAAGCAGCCAGGACGTTTACTCACTTTACATGGCACCTGACAATAAATTATGGATGGGTACGGGCAATGGAATCAATGTACTCGATCTGAAAACAAATAAATTTGAATATTATACGGTAAAGGACGGCCTTACCAGCAATATTGTGTATAATATACAGCCCGACGATGCAGGTAATTTGTGGTTTAGTACCCTGAACAGCATTTGTATGTTCAATATGAACCGCAGAGTTTTTATAAATTACGACGGTCGCGATGGAATAAGGGTTAATTCCGAGGCCGGTTTCAAAAGCCATACCGGCTGGCTGTTTTTTGGAGGCGTAAACGGAATAAATGCCATAAACCCTTCTTCGATCAAGGAAAATTTAGTTATTCCTCCTATCGTATTTACCGATCTGAAAATCCTGAATAAGTCGGTGGTTGTAGGCGAAGAAGGTTCAGTGTTAGAGAAAAACATCGACCTTGTTGATGAAATAGAACTTCCCTACGACCAGAATATTTTTTCCATTGAGTTTGCATCACTTAATTTTGTAAACAACGAAAAAAACCAATACGCCTGTAAACTCGAAGGGTTCGACAACGAGTGGGTGCAACTCGGATCGGTGAATGAAGCCCGTTACACCAACCTTAACCCGGGAAAGTATATTTTTCGGGTAAAGGCCTCGAATAACGATGGAATCTGGAACGAAAAAGGGAGAATACTCAAAATCACAATTCTGCCGCCATGGTGGAAATCACTCTGGTTCCGGCTTTTGACCATAATTGCAATATTTGTGATCATTGTTGCCTGGATACTGGTACGAACCATCCGGCTAAGGCAGCATCAAAGACAACTAAAAAAACTGGTTATTGAACGCACCCAGGAGATTGAATTGCAAAAAATCAGGTTACAGGAACAAACCAACATCCTTATCAACACAAACCTGCAGTTGGTTGAACGTCAGAATGAAGTTCTGACTCAAAAAGAGGCCATTGCCCGGCAGAACGATAAACTGGAACACAAAAACAACCTCCTCGAGGAACAGAAAAGCAAGATATCGGAACAGCGTATCAACGAACAAAAAATGGCTGAAAAGCTTCATGAGGCTGATCAGATGAAGCTGAAGTTTTTCACAAATATATCGCACGAATTCCGTACTCCACTTACATTAATTCTTGGGCCACTTGATAAAATGCTTGCCAGCCTGAAATCGGATCACCCGGAATTCATGAATCTGAGCCGTGTGATTCAACGAAACACTATGCGGTTACTCAATCTGATCAACCAATTCCTGGATCTTTCGAAACTTGAAGCAGGCGTTGTGAGCCTAAGCATTTCGAAAGGTGATATTTTCCAGTATATCATAGGTATAGTAAATGCCTACCAGTTTGCCGCCGATCAGAAAAATATTGAGTACAAGTTTATAAGCGAGGTTGACGCGCATACATGCTTTTTCGATCCGGATAAAATTGAAAAAATACTCTACAACCTGTTATCAAATGCCTTTAAATTCACCGATATTAATGGCAAAATTGAAGTGTATGTTAAGCTTGTTTCACTCGAAAACATCCCGGGCCAGGAGCCGGGTTCTATTCAGATTACGGTTACCGATTCAGGAAGAGGTATTCCTCAGGATCAACTGAACCGGATCTTTGAACGCTTTTACCAGGTCGGACAACTCAACAGCGAAAAAACAATCGGTACCGGAATCGGGCTCGCTCTCACAAACGAACTGGTTACCATTTACAGGGGAACAATTGATGTAGTAAGCACTCCCGGCGAAGGCTCAGCTTTCAGCATTGTTCTGCCAATAAGCCGCGATTCGTTTAATGAAGAAGAATTCTCGAAGGTGCTTCCGGATGTGGATGAAAAGAAACACCAGCTGATAGCTCTACAGGATTTTACTACAGAACAAACGGTTGAAGAAGAAGATAGCTCCTTATCGGCTGATGAGAAAAAGGCCGCAGGAACCGATAAACGGCCTACAGTGCTTGTAGTAGATGACAACCCGGATATCAGGCAATACCTGCGCGAACAGCTTGGAAATGAGTACCAGGTTATCGTAGCCCGCGATGGGGTTGAAGGATTTGAAAAAGCAATAAAATACATGCCAGCCCTGGTAATAAGCGATGTAATGATGCCAAGAATGGATGGTTTTGAACTTTGTGCAAAGCTCAAAACCGATTTGCAGACTTGTCATATCCCGGTTATCATACTTACAGCCAAAGCCAGCTCAGATGATGAACTGGAAGGTATCGAAACAGGTGCCGATGCATATATTGCCAAACCATTTGATATCCGGATGCTCGAAAGTCATATCCGAAGGCTGATAGCAAGCCGCGAGCAACTCAAACAATTATTTAAACGCGAATTAACAATCGGACCTTCCGAAATTGTTGTTGATTCATCAGATGAAAAACTCCTTAACCGGATTATCAAAGTGATGAATGAAAATATTTCCAATCCTGACTTTGGTGTCGAAGAACTCGGTCGTGAGGTTGGCCTGAGCCGGACACATCTTTACAGGAAACTGAAGCAGTTAACCAAATTTACTGCCATTGAATTCGTCAGAAATATGCGCCTGCAAAGAGCTGGCCAATTGTTCAGGCAGCATAAACGGTATGTAGCTGAAGTTGTATATATGAGCGGGTTTAAGGAAATGTCCTATTTCCGCAAAATATTCAGGGAGTTTTACGGAATGTCGCCCCAGGAATATATCAATAACTCCAACAAGGAAACTGAATCCTGATTATCAGATTTTAAACTTTTATAATGGCTTTTGTTAATACTGCTAACCGCACTATTTACTGGAGTGTGGCTCTAAAACAAAAAACCATATAATATTCGCCTGTTTTAATTCCAAATGATACATTAAACATGTTGTTTTGATGCAAGTAACAATTCGAAATTGCTTTTTGCTAATGGATATCATATATTTGCAATATAGATATAAAATTAATCTGCTAATTTAGCAAGTCTGTGAAACATGTTAAAAATTACTTTTTAAATGTATTCTTTTCTCGCTACCGGCATTTCAAACGGAAATTTATTCATACCAAAACAAATAATGTCAACCTTAAACTTTAAAAATTATGAAAACAACGGATTTATTTTAGCCGTAGCAATTTCATTTTTAGCAGCTTAGTTATTTTGCAATAATGTTAATTCTCACCTAATGAATCAAAAAACACAAAAACAATTTGCAATAAAAAATGAATTAGAATAATCTTGTTTGCTTAATATTAAAGCATTAAGATTATCACTAAAACAGATCAAAAATAAAATCTGTTGAACGCTCAAAAAAGGATTAAAAACCGTGTCAGCAAAATGAAAGGAGAAGAAAATCGACAGGCCATCCTGTTACCAGTTCTTGCATATAGCAAGCACATATAGTAACACAGTGAAATCAATAGAAATAAACAAATAAATATATGTTTCATCGGCTTATTACCGGCAAGGGGGAGTTGGCTGCCTTTTACCTTAGGAAGTTTAACAGCAACCGCTCCCCTGCCACCGGTAACAAGCGCAAAATTACAAAAACTAATCTATGAAAAAGAATCTACTTTACGTTGTAGTTGTAGTATTGGCGTTAAGCAACTATTCAAAAACTTTTGCCCAGATGTATTACTGGACGACACCTCCATACAAATTCAATGTTTCTTTGAGCACCCCTACGCGTACTAACTTGCCGGGAAATCCGACTGATAAGTACAGTGTAGCTAACGGGGCTTATGATCAATCTGGAAACCTCTTATTTTATGTGATAAATGAAGGGATTTATAGCCCAACAGGAGTTAGTGTTGGTAAATTAGGGTACTATAATCTCCAGATTTGTAGTGAATCTTATAATATCTTACAACCGGAGGTTTCTATAATACCTGTCCCAGGTACCTGTAAGCAATTTTATGTCATTTATGCTATGGACGATCTTGTCGGCAATTGTCCTCTATTGTATGTGAAAATTGATTGCTCCGGGTCTTCTCCTACAGTAACATATAGTCAAATGGTTTGGAACTATTGTTTCGGTACTGAAGGGCATTTGGAAGGAGAAGGGTTTTTTATTGGGGGAGGTAGTCTGGATCATACAACCTTTGCCGTTTCGAAAGTTGTTTCAGGTTCAGGCGCTACTTCCAAACGCTATTTATATTCTACTTACGCTTTTGGGATAAAAAGGTTTGATATTACTTCGACTGGAATATCAAATGAAACATTGATTGCATCAGATGTAGAACTAGGCCTTAGTAACTCTTTCGAAGGATACGAAGCTGAATTATCGTGGGGAAATAATAAATTTGCCTGGATTGATTATCGGGGAGGGAAGATACATACTATAAATCTTGACACTTATTACAATTATGTTCAAGGCTCAGTAAAGCACTATACTATACCCGGCGCCAAAGGTATTGAGTTTGATAGAAATCTAACCACGCCTTATCTCTATGTTACATCTCCCACAGGCGTTTCGAAAATCAACACTTCAAATCAAACAGTCTCTCTTCTAACTTTGCCAACAGGAGTTGACCTTAGCAACACTTTTCTGGAATATAGTAAATATGGTAAAATTTGTGGGGTTTCCCCCACTTATGATGCACAAGGACAACTTACAGCGACAAACCTGATCGGTATAGCTTCTGATGGAGCTATTACCAGCGTTGCAGCAGGTTTCGATTCCCGAAATACTATTTCTTATCTTCCTCTTCCAAACTCAGTTTTCACACTTCCTGACCAGGTGGACGGAGAAAATTACAATAGTTTTACGGGTAATGCCCTAGTAACTTTATACGATTTTACTCTTAATGGCAATGTGCTTTCATATGTCTGCTATAATAATCCCAACAACTTCTTTAATTGTAATAGCATTTTATTTAATGCATCATATACAGGTGGTAATCCATCACAATACTTACTTGAAATTAAAGCGATAGATAATAACTGTAACACGATTTCAGGATCTGGATATATTAACTATAGTTCAGGCTGGCAAAACGGGCAAGCAACAGAGAATCTCGATTTGCGCACACTAACTGATCCGGCAGGATTAAACCTGGGGAATATTGCAGGAAAAGTTAAGGTAACTTACAGCATACAAAATTCATGTGGTTTTTTGAGTTACAAGAGCTATAATATTATAATCAGTTCAGCTCCGCAAGCAAATATTGCCTTAGAAATATATAACAAAAATGCTCCACAGGTTTATTTACCTGCCTCGAATACTATTTCGGCGCCGGTTGCAGTAGGGACAAGTACATTAGGCTTTCGGGTAAACAATAGTACAGGACTTATTACGTTTTACACTGTAAAAATAGAAGAAGTAAGTTCAACGGGAGCGTTTATAAAGAGCATCTACGAAGTTACCAAAACTATTTCAGGCGTTGGGGGATTAACTTATGAAAATTTGAATACTGACTGCGTGAGAGATAATGTGTGGCCTGCACCACCTGGTTTTGGTGATTGTTCAAATACAAATCCTGCATATAACGGGTTTACAGGCTACTTTTCGAAAGGAGATGGTCAATACAGTTTTCAGAAGTATTTTAAGTTAACAGTTACTATTGGCAATCCCTGCAATTCGTCAACTGAATATTCCTATTTATATGTTAATTCCAGGAACAATAAGTCGGGAATCATTTCTGAAGAATCAGCTATTAATACTGACTATTTTGAAGACAACCTGAGCGTTTATCCCAATCCGGTTACTGAAATGGTTACTTTTGTAATCAGCAATAACTCGGATGATCATTATACCCTGACACTTACCGATATGTACGGACGTGAAGTTAAATTACTTTTGGTCAACCAGCTTTTACCGGCAGGCAGGCAAACCCGTTGTTTCAACATAGCCGACCTGCCGCCCGGCATGTACACATATCGCCTCTCCTCAACGTCATTTACCCGTAAGGGATTATTATCAAAGAAATAATACTAACCAAAACCATGTACTGCTATTATGGCAGTACATGGTTTACTTATTTTGTAATTTTTTTAGTTTTGAAGACCAAAACGTTACTTCTTTTTCTTATTATTTTACCATGTATGGGCTTTTCTCAGAACCTGGTAAAAAATCCATCCTTTGAGGAATACAAATACTGTCCATTGGATTTGGATTTTGATAATAATGTCAAAGACTGGCATAGCTTAGCAAGTGTATATTATTATAATTCATGTGGTCCCTCATATAGCAGTGGGGTACCTAAAAATAGATGGGGAAATCAGTCAGCCCACTCAGGAAATGCATATTCTGCTGTATTAGTATATTATTATGATTATAGTGAGGATGGCAGGGGGTATATTGAAGGTGAGTTTAGTGAACCTTTAAAAAAAGACTCCCTGTATTGTGTGAGTTATTATGTTAACCTTATTGATATGGCTGATGGCGCAATTAAAAACGTGGATGCTTTTATAAGTGATACTCTAGTCCATTATCCTCCTATTATTTATGGAAACAAATATTTGCTTGAGTTGCCGGCGCAGATTCGCTCCCAACAAATTATAGATGATTCCATTAACTGGACAAGGATAAGTGGCTTATATAAAGCACATGGCGGCGAAAAATATATTACCATTGGGAACTTTACCAGCAGAGAGAACACTATTAAAATACATTTTAATTTTCATGAACTAAACCTTCCATATTTTATTGATGATGTAAGTGTTTCCGGTGCAGGTTTAACTTCTCCAGATCTTGGCAATGATACTGTTATTTGCCGAAGTGCGCTACCCTTCCGTTTATCAGCACCGCCGGGTTACGATTCATACCAATGGAGCAATGGCGCAATCACCAGCGAAACAAATGCCTATAACCAGGGTAAATATTGGGTTAAGTGCATTGTTAAAGGATGTGGGGAGCAATATGCCGAAAAAACAATCAGTTTTGATACTCCAGTACTCGAATTGGGTAAAGATACCATTATTTGCGAAGGTGAAACTATTTCATTAACCTCACAGGCTGGGTTTACTAAATATTGGTGGAGTAACGGCGACACCACACAAAATATAACAGTATCAAAAAAAGGAGTTTATTCTCTGCAAACCCTCGACCATTGTGGGCTGCATACTGATAACATAAGGGTAAGTGTTGATACCATCCCAACCGGAATAATCAACCTGGGTAATGATACTACCTTGTGCCTCAATAGTACAGATACGCCTGTTGTATTAACAGCTAATACTCCTTTACCAAACTATATTTGGAATACAGGAGAAACAACACGACAGATCACTGTAAATGAACGTGGTTATTATAAGTTACAAAGCAATTTCCGTTGTGGAGCCATAAGCGACAGCATTTTTGTAGAGGAATGTCCTCCGCTTATTTTCTTCCCAAATGCATTTACGCCCGATAATAATGGGACGAATGATGTATTCCGGGCGGTTGTGGTAAATACGCGGGTGGATTTAATGATCATATATAACCGCTGGGGACAGAAGATTTACGAAAGTACTGACCCATTACCTGAATGGAATGGAACTTTTAACAATGAAGATTCCCCGCAAGGTTTGTATGCGTATCTGGTTTATTATTCTGACGCCAAATCAGGTTATAAGCAAAAACAAAAGAGAGGAACAGTGATGTTGTTAAGATGAAAGTAGATCAGTAAATAACTTCGTGTTTTAGCCTTGCAAATAATCTCCGGCTCGCACCCAGCTACCGCGCGAATCCTTTCGCATGGGGGTAGATATTTGGCGCGCGCGCTTACTTTTGCTAAATGAAGCGCAATTATAAATTCCAAAATCGAGAAGTTTATCTGTAAAAATGCCAGGGATTATAGCAGAGGACAAGGTCTGATGGATAATTTAGGGTCTGCTGATAAAAAGCTAAATAGCTGTTTATCTATGCTTTGTCTGATTCTCACAAAATAACCAGTGCAAGGATAACTTGCCATTAAATTCATTTTCCATGCACATTACGGAAATGATTTTCCCCCGGTTGCTGAGCGAAGTCGAAGCAAGGGGATAAATATCAATAAAAAATTACAACCACAATCCCGATTCCCCGTCAGGGGATCAACATAATACAATGAATATTAATGTCCTACGGACAATTCCTTGTTCCAATTTCATTTAGCTATTGATATTGATTCCCTACGGGAAAACCCAAAGACATTCGATTTTTGTTTTTCAGCAAGCCCAACATATCCATTTTATAAAACCAGTATAAAGTTATCAATCAGATCACAGTCTTCATTATAGATGTGTTGGTTTGAATTCGTGGATTTACAATATTTTCGTAGAAGATGTTTCATATAACAGGCTTACTTGTTA
This sequence comes from Bacteroidales bacterium, assembly GCA_038249635.1. Taxonomy (GTDB): domain Bacteria; phylum Bacteroidota; class Bacteroidia; order Bacteroidales; family UBA4417; genus UBA4417. The sequence continues at coordinate 26,940 of JBBSDG010000011.1, forward strand.
CAAGTACCCGTTCTCACTTTGGCAATGCATAAACTCATTGTATCTTGCAGCAAAATTCAGGATTGCCTGTTGAAAAAGCCCGGTTTTTTCAACAGATCAAAAAGAGGATCAGCATCACAGCTATTTTTGCTGCGAAACATGCTGTTCCTGTTATGCATTTTATCAGTTATTTTCCTAAATGATTAACAGAATCAACTTAGAGAGTATCCTGATAATCCAAATGTAGAATAATTAAAAATGTTGCATCCTTTCTAATAATACTAAAACTTAGTCACCAGCTTATTCAAGTAAATTCAACATCCTACGAAATGAAAAAAATCCTTTTTCTATGCTGTATATTACAGCTTATTTGTCTTGTAACCAACGCTCAGATGCGAGGCCCTGAAGAATGGCTCAATTATGAAAAAGTGCTGAATGTAAAAAACGGATTACGCAATTATGATTTCAACGTGTATTGCATCCGCACCTCATCCCCTGCCAATGTATTCTGGCCGGGAGAGCCGGTAGCGCTTACATTCCAGGTTGTGAATAATACTAATAACCCTATCAATGTTGAAGGTAAGATCGATATTATCCGGGTTGGAACCAAAGGCATTCCAAACGATATCTGGTGGCCCGAAATGATTGCATTCGAAAATTATAAACCTATACCAGTAAAGGTTCAGATTGCGCCAAACGGATTTACAGACATCAGTATAACACCTGCTATTCCCGAAACTATGGGCGCTTACAGCCTGGTGCTGGACCTGGGTGAACATGGCCGGAGGCTTGCTACCAGCCTGGTACGCACATTTAAACCTTCGCCCGAAGCCATTCAATATCCCAAACAGGCGATGGATGATATGGGTGCTGATTTTCTCAGTCGCATCGGGGTGCAGGCAATCCGTATGGGCGTTTCGTATATTCCCACCACCCATAGGGATTATATGCAGGAAATGGAAAAACTTGACCGGAAACTGAAGGAATATAAAGACAAGAACATCACGGTATTGCTAATGTTTATGGAAGGTCCGGCATTGATGCCTTTTGGTAATCCCCGTTCTTTCCTCGATGATAAAAATACGTATCTGAAAACAAAACAGGATTATGTTTGGTTGCCTCAACTGGATCCTGATTTTCAGGAATTTGTTAAGCGAATATGTACAAAAAATGGCTGGCCTGATGGATGCGTAACCGGTGTTCATCTGTGGAATGAACCATGGGAAGGCATTTCAATTTCGGGATGGCAATCGGATATGTTGCGGTATCGCGAGATTTACAAAGCCATGGCAAACGGAGTACTTGATGCCCGTAAAAAAGGAGCTGATGTTCTGATTGGAGGTTGCGACTCGCATTCCAATGCCATGGATAAGCTTTTCGGTGATGGAAGTAAGGAATTTCTGCCCATTTTCGATTTCCTGTCTATTCATTACGAAGGGATGGAATCACCTTGCTTATATCCCGAATGGAACAACCGCAAGGACCATAAAGGCCGGGTTTTGATATGGGACACCGAAAGCTGGGTTGGAAACACTGACGATCGCATTGCTACCGTAGTTGCAACAAACCGCTCAGCCGGGTACGACCGTTCCATGGGTATTTATGGAGGGTATGTGGTTTCAAGGCCTCATACCGGTGATGAAGAAAAACAACGTATCCGGACCACAGATGGCACTAAAGAAATTGATGCTGTTCCTAATGTATGGCCAACCGCTGCTGCTATGGGTACTGTGCAGAATATGATAGGTGAACGCGATTTTAATGAGTTGCTATTCAAAAACGGACTGCCCTGGATTATGCTTTTCGATGGTTATAAAGGAAATCCTGATGACGCATCGGCAGTGGTTTGCGGCGATATTGGTGAAGCTTTCGGAGCTGAGAACGTACTTTTCAGGGGAGTAAGAGGACAAAAGGAAATAGCTGATAAGGCCGGACTACGGAAAAAACTTGCTCAATTATCACCTGATTCACCGGAGCGAAAATCAATTGAAGAAAAGCTTGCAGAATACAGCGCTTTAACCGGCGGTAAAATAACGATTAAAGCCGACCCATCTTTCCGTGTTTATGATTATTATGGCAACCTGCTTCCTGTTAAAGGAAACAAAATTGAAATCCCTCTCAGTTTCCAGGGATATTTTTTGCGTACTGATGGAAGCAAAGGTTCCTTTGCCAGGCTGAAGGAAGCGCTGAAAAAAGGATATATTGAAGGATATGAGCCTGTTGAAATCGTTGCAAAAGATATGGTTAGCAGAATTGGCCAAAAGGCAGAGGTCGAACTTTTGCTGACAAACATCCTGAACCGGCCTGTAAAAGGTGCATTGATTGTAAAACTCGGCGATCTTACAACTGATGCTCCTAAAAGTGTAAGCCTGAAACCAAATGAAACAAAGAGTATCCATGTGAAGGTTACGGGAGGCACTCCTGCCGCCGGCAATGTATATCCCATGAATGTTACTTTTGATGCTGGCAAGGACGGGAAATCGGCGCATGACGAAGATATGCATGTAAACCTGGTTTCGCACCTTACTATAAATGTTGACGGGCACCTTGATGACTGGAAAGACGCGCTTCCTCAAACCATTAAAGCCGGCAAGGCAAGCCTAACAGTAACCGAAGCATCCTGGTATCCGTTCAAGCAATTCGACAATCGCGCCGAGGGCCTGGCAAGTAGCTATGTGGCTTACGATGAAAAGTATTTCTACTTTGCTGCAAAAGTCGCCGACAGAACACCCAATGCAGGCACTTACCGTTACGAAACCAGGAATGATGATGAATTCTTTTATCCCGATACGGCCTACAAAACCGATCCGGCAAATTCATTCCGCAAGAAGGATGGCAAACGTGATGCAAGCGATACCGATTTATCCGCTTTACAAAATCCGGATAATGGTAAACGTATTCTCAATTACTGGGAACCTGATGAAAACAATACCGGTTTCGGTATCGACCTTACCCTGCCGGTAGATTCAATAACCCGCGTTTCTCTTTACCTGCCTAATATCGACACCTGGCAAACCAGGGTTGAAGTCACTGACCTGAACACTGGGTTTGAGCTTCTAAATTATAAGCTGGACAAACTCTGGAATGGTTGTCACCTTGTGCTCGATCTTTCGGGGAATGTGAGGGTTACCTTACGTGGCGATTGGTGGTATAATGTAAAACTGGCTGCTGTATTTTTTGATAAAGGCGA
>JBBSDG010000012.1:0-29481 GCA_038249635.1 Bacteroidales bacterium
AACGCTCCTATCAATTCCTTCACATCTTTTACGCCATGACGGTTACAATAATCTTCAATTCCTTCAAGTATTTTGATGCAAACCTGGGGATCCACAAAATTGGCGGTTCCGACCTGTATGGCAGTGGCACCGGCAAGCAGGAATTCAATGGCATCGGCTGAATTGCTGATTCCTCCAAGACCAATAACAGGTATTTTAACTGCTTTGGAAACCTGCCATACCATACGTAACGCAACCGGTTTTATGGCAGGACCTGATAGTCCGCCGGTAATGGTGGATAGTATCGGCCTGCGCTTTTCGGCATCTATTGCCATACCTAGTAATGTATTGATTACAGATACAGAGTCAGCACCTTCATCCTCAACAGCTTTGGCAATTTCGGCTATATTGGTTACGTTTGGCGAAAGCTTTACTATCATTGTTTTATCGTAAACACTACGAACTGCTTTTGTAACTGCACCGGCCATAGGGCATGAGGTTCCAAAGGCCATTCCGCCTTCTTTAACATTCGGGCAGGATATATTCAATTCAATTCCGGTAACTTTTTCGAGTGAATTCAGTTTTTCGGCCACTTCCATGTAACCATCAACTGTAGAGTCCGAAACATTTACAATAATATGTGTATCGTAATGCATTATTTTCGGGTAAATGGAATTGATAAAATAATCTACACCTTTATTCTGAAGGCCAACTGAGTTAAGCATACCGGCAGGCGTTTCGGCCATGCGCGGATAGCGATTACCATCGCGATTTTTCGAAGTACAGGCTTTGGTTAGAATTCCGCCAAGCCTGTTAACATCAATAAAATCATCAAATTCAAGCCCATAACCAAAAGTACCCGAAGCCGACATAATCGGGTTTTTGAGCAACAGCTTATGTATGTTAACTGATAAATCGGGCATTTTTATATTTCGGATTTCGGATTGTGGATTTCGGGCTTCGACTTCGCTCAGCCTGATTGAGAATTGATTTAATATCCTGGTTTAAAACTTTGTATTTATTCAGATTAAGGTTACAGCTTAAGTTTTTTCGTATCAAAAACAGGACCCTCAATACAAGTTGTTTTGTTTCCTTCAACCGTTTCGACTACACAGCATAAACATGCCCCGATTCCGCAGGCCATGGTATTTTCGAGTGAAATTTCGCACGGAATCTCTAAAGATGCTGCCAAGCGGGCAACGGCTTTCATCATAGGATCGGGTCCGCAAGCATAAATTTTGGAATATTCTTTTACTTTTTCCGCAAACAATGAATGCTGCGTTACCATTCCTTTTTCACCTGCTGATCCGTCATCTGTTGTGATAAAGACATCTCCGTAAGGTTTATATTTTTCCGGCTCTACGATATCATTGGAAGTGCGGCCACCAATCAGCAAGTCAGGCTTAAATCCCTTGCTGTAAAGTAGTTTGGTAAGCATCAGCATTGGAGCAATTCCAACGCCGCCACCAATAAGTAAGGCTTTTTCTCCCTCGGGCAGACTGAATGAATTACCCAGTGGATAAATAAGATTCAGTGTATCACCTTCTTTTAATTTCGAAAGCGCAACTGTGCCATCGCCAACTTTTTTAATAAGCAGCGACAGTTCATTTGTAGCGGGATCAGTATCATAAATTGAGAATGGCCTTCGCAGGTAGGTTGTTGTTGAATTACTCACCAAAACTTCCGCGAACTGACCGGGAAGTATAGCAGGAAGCTCTGCCGGGCATTTCAGGTAAACGGCAAAGTAATCGTCAGTTATTTGGTGATTTCGGGTTACTACAAAATCGTGGATAAATTTCTTCATCAGCTGGCAATTATACAGGCGAAAATACTTAAAAAAAGTCCGCCATGGTAAACGACGGACTCATTGTTTATTGTTCATCAGCGACCTCGCTGGTTTCGCCGGGCGAAGCAGTTTCTTCTTCCTTTTCTTCAACAGGAGCTGTAAAATCGGTTATACCATAAGCAATTAGCATGTTGTACCATTGAACAAGTTTCCGCATATGCGAAGTATAGACACGCTCATGGTCATAATCAGGTACTATCGTTTCAAAAAATGCTTTCAACGCTTTGTCGTCCGATTTAACGTCAGGAGCTGGCTCTTCACCGTTTTTCTCGCGTATAAGCCTGAATACCTCGCGAAGTGGCATATCTTCAGTAGTGGTGAAGATGCTTATTTCACCCAATGAACTTATTTTGTCGCTTGCAAATGCCTGTATGCGTTTGCCATCGGTAAGCGATTCAATAATAACGCCGGTCTTGGTTTGGGCAATAGTTTTAAAAAGCCCTGACTTTCCCGAAACGGATAAAATTTCTTTCAAATCCATAAAATGTCCTTAATTTTTATGCAAAATTACTTAAAACAATCTGTTTAAACTACTTTGTTTTGTTTTCTGACAAAATTTAACATTTTACCTGAACTTGTCAATATTGTCCAAATAATTGTAAATCAATAAAATGAACATCCTGAATTATTTTTACCTGGGAGTTCAGAAACGAAAAGTGAGAATCAGAAAGTTTTACATTTCCGGTTCTCACTTTTGTCAACGTTATTATTTCAGGCTGAAATATTCTGTAAAGTCCTATTCACCAACCGGAAGACTATATTTCGAAGCGTCCTGTATAATTTGCAGGCGTAATTTTAGTTAATTCAGCCTTCACTTTTGCAGTAACATTCAATGTTTCAATAAATGCGCTTATCGCCTTATGATTGATATGTGTATTGGTTCGTGTAAGTTCTTTCAGCGTTTCGTAGGGTTTTGGGAAACCTTCGCGACGAAGTATGGTTTGAATGGCTTCGGCAACTACGGCCCAATTGTTTTCGAGGTCGGCCTGGATCTTTTCTTCGTTGAGAATCAGCTTGTCAATTCCTTTGATCAATGACTTAATAGCTACCAATGTATGCGAAATTGGCACACCTATGTTCCTGCTTACCGTTGAATCTGTAAGATCGCGTTGCAGCCTTGATAATGGAAGTTTTGCCGAAAGATGTTCAAAGATTGCATTTGCCATACCAAAATTCCCTTCGGCATTCTCGAAATCAATCGGATTTACCTTATGAGGCATAGCTGATGAACCAATTTCGCCTGCCTTGATTTTTTGCTTGAAATATTCCATGGAAATGTAACTCCACATATCGCGGCATAAATCAATTAGTATTGTATTGATGCGTTTCATGTTATCGAAAAGCGCAGCCTGGTTATCGTAATGTTCAATTTGGGTAGTGTGATGAAGCCTCTCCAATGCAAGGCTGTTCTTTACAAAATCATCGCCAAACTGAGCCCAGTCCACATCAGGGTATGCAACATAATGTGCATTATAATTACCGGTAGCCCCGCCAAACTTAGCCGAAAAAGGGATGGTTTTCAGTAATTTGAGTTGTTGTTTAAGCCTTTCAGCAAAAACATAGATTTCTTTGCCTAGGATGGTAGGAGAAGCCGGCTGTCCGTGTGTGCGGGCAAGCATGGAAACTTTTTTCCACTCTTTTGCACGTTTGGTAAGTTTTGTAAGAAGATCGTCATAAACCGGCAAAATAACTTCTTCAATAGCAAGTTTCAATGCATAAGGCCCGGCTGTATTGTTGATATCCTGCGATGTAAGTCCGAAATGAATAAATTCCTTATACTTTCCCAGACCGATCTTATCGAATCTTTTCTTGAGGTAATACTCAACAGCCTTTACATCATGATTGGTGGTGACTTCAATTTCCTTAACTTCCTGTGCATCCGTAAACGTAAAATCGCGACAAAGTGAACGGAGTTCAGCGATCTTTTTGCTGTCAACACCCTGTAGCTGAGGGAGTGGCAGTTCGCACAATGAAATGAAGTACTCTACTTCAACGAATACCCTGTAATTGATCAAGGCAGCTTCGCTGAAATAATATGAAAGACGTTCAACCTGTTTGCGGTAGCGTCCGTCAACAGGCGAGATGGCATTAATCATAGTCAGATCCATAGCATAAAGAATTATCGGTCAAAAGTATGAAAGCCTGCGAATGAATTGCAAATTTTTTTTAAAATTTAATATTTTTTACGTTTATCACGTAAAATTCAAAATTATTTGTGGTAACAATTTTAAAAAAAATGAATTGTATTTAATTGAAAATGAATTTTATATGATCATATTTCCTGATTTTAAATCTGTTTCCTGATTTGGCAGGTGCGACCATTTGTAAAGGAAGAAATCAGTTTTATAACCTGGAAATCTTATTAGCTAACAGAAATTTTTAAGCTATTTTTCCGGATTGTAAATCCCGCTGAGCAAATCATAGTAGCTAACAAAAATTTTAAAGCTATTAATCCGGATTGCAAATCCGATACTCCATACTGCGGGATTGCAAATCCCGCTGGGCATATCCCGCTGGACAAATCTCTTCCAGCAACTCCCTTTCAGCAAATCCGGCTGGGCAAATCCCTTCCAGTCAAAACCTGCAGCGCATCTCAAAAACCCAGCGATTCATTCACAATAAAAACCGAGAATTCCATCATGGGCGGTTTGCGGCGGGTTGCAACATAAATATTACAACCTCGTGTCGGAAGGTTGCAATCCATGCAGATGCCTTGTTTAGTGCAGGGATTTGGCCTGTTGAGACGTTTGAAATTTATCGGAGCGGCAATAGTCCTGATACGTTGCCAGGCTGCTTCTTCGTCGGCAACTATTTTATTAACACCTGCAATTACTATAACCCGGCGCGGACCAAAGGCCATGGCTGAAACCCGATTCCCGTTTCCATCAATATTGAACAATTCGCCTTGAAGTGAAACAGCGTTACTGCTACAGATAAAAACATCGCAGATTTGCTGGCGGCGCATTACTTCTAGTTTTTCTTCGTCGCTGAGTCCGATAGCGTTGTGATCGAGAATGTTAGCACCTTTATCCGTAACCATTTGTTGCAGATTGAGTTGCTTTGCTGTCTGCGATCCTCCGAAGGCAATTTCCAAACCAGGGTTAATCATTTCAACAACTGCTTTTGCAGCTTCTTCACGGGTTTCGAAAAACATAGCATCAAATCGGTTTTTCTGCAAGGCTTCAACAGTTTTATTGCCAAGCGTGCTGCCATGCCATGTTTTCATTTCATCAACAAATGTGTCGGTTTGGTTAATAGATGAGTTCATCAGAAAATATTTTTAAACCCTGCAAAGGTATATTAAGAGTTGGAAAGTGAAAACAACTGCTTTGTTTTAATATTAAAGGAGTGAATCAAAGTCAATCCGTCAATAGAAAGCCTAATTATAAAGCACCGTAAGCCCTGTAAAATCATTCCAGTGTAATTTTTGGTAATACATTTCTATTTCGAAAAGCACATCCCTGGTAAAATTAAGTTCAGCGACGGAAGATAAGGAAAAGTCAATTTCCGAATTCAGATCCGTAATAAGTTCAGGAAACTGTTTCCGGTATAATTGTAAAAGCTCCGAGAGCGAGTTTTCGCTCACTTTCTCATCCGCCGACTGGCTTTCTTTCAGGAACTGAAGAATACGCAATCCATCAATTTTTTCGTGGCAGGCACGTATAAAATGAGCCTGGCTTTTAAAATTATTGCGCAGGCGTTTCCATGGCAATTCACCGAATTTTCCAAGCAGGAAATCGTCAAGAGGTGTTGCCATATCTTTTGTATAGAGTGTCCCGAATGCCTTATATGTTTCTGCAACCTGGTCGAAAAGCTGGTAATTATAAACCGGGTAACTACTCCAGTCGCCTTCAATTCCTTTAATTAATGCAGGACCAGTGCCAAAGAAAACTCTGTCGGACAGACGCGTAGCCGGAAATACAATTTCCGAGTTCCAGTGAAGCAGGCGACCGGTTTTCACAATTTTCTGCAGGAAATAAAAATCCTCGCCACTTAGTTTGGGAGTCATTCCTCCTGAAGCTTTATATGCCCATACCGGCATCGCAATAGCGGAACCCAGTGCTGTAAAGCAATACGGACTTCGGATACGCCACATATTTATGGCAAAAGCTCGCATGTAAATTTCATACCTCAGCATGGCCCGATCCAGTTCATGATTGTACGATAATTTATGATAGTAAGGGATAGCAATCGCTGATGCTGCTGGATTTATACGCAGGTTTTCGGCAACTGATGCAAAGTATTCTTTGCCAAAAACGGTATCGGCATCCATACTTATGATGATGTCATCGGTATTTGCAACCTTCGAAATATGATCCATCAGGTATTTTCGGGCAATACCAATTCCATTTCCTTTTGGCGGCCAGCCTTCGCCGGGCGATGATTTGTCGATAATTTCTATTCTGCTGTCATCCAGCGATTTAAGATAACTGATGGTGAGCTTGTTTTCATCACAAACGTAACTATGATCAGGGGCGTTCCACCAGCTTTCAGGTTGATTTACACATACCACAAGCCGGAAATGCTGCACTGTCTGTTCCATAATTGCTTTTAGCAACAGCGGAAGTCGTTCCATTTCATTCATTACCGGAAGAGCAATATAAATAAGAGGTTTCGTCAAAATCACATGGTGTTATATGAAAGGATATATATATCTTTGGAATGCGAATCCGAAAAGATTTTCAAAAGTAATAGTTTTGTGTGAGATATAAATCCTGCTATGGAAAGTAACGAAGTAATTGACAGGCTTCCTTGTCATCTTTATAACCTGATCATTGACCAGCCATACAATAAATATACGGCTCAGGATCATGCGGTATGGCGGTACATTATGAGGCAAAATGTTAGGTATCTTCCTAGTGTAGCGCATTCCTCGTACCTGAAGGGATTGAAACAAACCGGCATCAGTATTGATCGAATACCACGCATGTATGGCATGAACCGCATACTGAAGGAAATTGGATGGGCAGCGGTTGCCGTGGATGGTTTTATTCCACCGGCAGCATTTATGGAATTTCAGGCTTACAATGTGCTGGTAATTGCCGCGGATATCAGACCTGTTGACCAGATTTTATATACTCCGGCGCCTGATATAATTCATGAAGCCGCGGGACATGCGCCCATTATTGCCGATGAAGAATATGCCGCTTATCTGAGTGATTTTGGACGAGCAGGTTCAAAAGCATTTTCATCGGTTTATGATACCCGGCTGTATGAGGCGATCCGTCATATTTCCATTTTAAAAGCCGATCCATATACTTCATCCGAGGTTATTGAACAGGCGGAAGCAGAACTTGATACTTTGACTCAGTTGCAGGAAACTCCATCGGAAATGGCCTTGCTACGCAACCTGCATTGGTGGACGGTGGAATATGGTTTGATTGGAACGGTCGAAAATCCCAGGATCTATGGTGCCGGACTTCTCTCATCGATAGGTGAAAGTCATAACTGTCTTAAATCACAGGTTACGAAACTTCCATATTCGCTGGAAGCACAAAATTTTTCATTTGATATTACCCGGCAACAACCTCAGCTTTTTGTAACGCCTGATTTTAAACATCTCCATTCTGTCCTTGATCAGTTTACGGATAATATGGCTATGTGCCGGGGAGGAATGCATAGTTTGAACAAAGCTTTACGATCCGAAGCAACCTGCACGGTTGTTTACAATTCGGGATTGCAGGTTTCGGGGAAGCTTTCTAAAGTATTTGAAACTGATAATGAACCGGTTTACCTGATATTTGAAGATTCGGCTATGCTTTCGTTTAATAATCGTCAACTTAAGGGACATGGAATCAGGTATCATAAAGATGGTTTTGGTTCGCCGGTTGGAAGAATTAAGGGAATAAGTGGAAGCATTGCTGCCATGAGTGATGGAGAACTAATTTCAGAAGGTATTTCAGAAGGTGAAGAACTGAAACTGGACTTCAGCAGCGGAGTGCAGGTAAAAGGAAGACTTGAAAAAGTAACGAGGCTTTTTGGGAAAAACCTTTTGTTCTCCTTTCAGAACTGTACAGTCATTTACAGGAATCAAATACTTTTTAAACCCGAATGGGGTATTTATGATATGGCCATAGGGGAGGAGATTACTTCTGCATTTTCAGGCCCGGCTGATCCTGAATCTTTTGGGTTAAGATATCCTGCACCTTTAGAAAAGACTCATCATTTTCAGCACACTGAAAACACAAAAAAATTGCATGAACTTTATAAAGAGGTGCGATCGTGTCGCAAGAAAAAGGAAAATGGAACTCTTCCCTACGAAATATGGAAGACTCTGAAAATTCATTATCCGCAGGAATGGCTTCTGCCACTCGAAATTGCTGAAATTCTAGCAAAACGAAAAGAAACTTCGGGTATTCTGGCAGAGATCGTAAGTTATCTGAGAATCCGTGCCGGTGAAAATGAGCAAATACAAAATCTGATTGAAGAAGGCTTGAAACTTATTGATTCTCATTAACAGCCAGGTTGTTGGCAGCCATTAGGAGTAGCAATGCTTCATGGATTTCATTCCCTGCAATCAAAGTATGAGCTCGTTTATGAGCTTCCTCCATAAATTTGTCGGTATTGCCGCTATGCTGGGTCATAAGTGTCCTGAAAGCCTGCGAAGTAGCATATTTTTCGATTTCCGGAGTCGTTGGCATTAATTGCAATACTCCAAGTCTGCCAAGATCATTTCCTGTAAGCACCTGGCTCATCCGAACAGATTCAGGAAGTGAGTCAACGCCAATAGATTCCTTGCTTACAGGTTTTGCCAGCGTAAAGAGTGCCCGGCCGGAAGCCCTGACATAATAGTCTGCTCCCATACGGCCTACCAGGTCGAGCCTGCGCGTATCTATCATACCTGATTTATCAAGCATTTTATCATCCACATGCATGAGCAAAACTTCACAGATAATAAGGTTTGCTGCGCCTGCACCAGTTCCTGTTTCGATAACCTGCCTCACTTTGCATTCAATCTGCACCGGCGACTCCCTTACCCTGAAAGGTTTTACTTTTTCGGAAGGAACAGGTGTGAAACCTGATTTGAAAAATTCATTCACTCCCCGCGGAAACTCAGTGCTGGCAAGGTTCATTTGCTCAACCATTGAATAAGTAACCATATTAATCACAACTTCTGGAACCTCTTTTACATTCAGATAAGTATCCTTTAATTCATTTGTACGCCCGCTTCGCGATGGCGAAAAGATCAGTGTACTCGGATTTACCCCGAAAACATTGAAACAACTGAATGGCGAAAGGTTTGCTTTTCCTAAACTGTCGATTGTACTTGCAAATGCAATAGGACGAGGAGCTACGGCACTCAGAAGGAAGCGATGTAAATGATGAGGCGGAATTGTATTTGGATCGATGATTGCCATGGTTGGGATTAGTTAATCGTTAATGGAAAATAGTTAATGGTTGGGGCTTATAGCTATAAGTTAGTGGAAAACAGTAAAAGGTGGAGTTGAAATTCATAATATTACAATTTCTTGTTACAATTTTCTTTTAACTATTTTCTTTTAACTATTAACTTTTTACCCCACCTTTCGCCGGTAAAATTGAAACCACAGCTTCACCAAAACCAACCCTGATCCCGTCTTTCTCACCAAAGCCCCGCATGATAATGGTATCATGGTCGTTGATAAATTTTCGTTCGGAGCCATCGGGCAAAATAATTGGTTTGGTTCCTTTCCAGGTAAGTTCGAGCATGCTGCCGTAGCTTCCGGGAACAGGTCCGCTGATAGTTCCGCTACCGCAGAGATCGCCAACCCGCATATTGCAACCGTTTACTGTATGATGAGCCAGTTGCTGGCTCATGTTCCAGTACATGTATTTGAAATTCGATTTGCAGACACTTACTTCAGAATTGTTTTCAGGTTTGATGAGCACTTCCAGTTTAAGATCAAAATTACGATCTCCATCGAAATTGAGGTAAGGCAGAACTTCAGGTTTTTGTTCAGGGCCGCTGCATCTAAAAAGTTCCAGCGCATCCAAAGTTACTACCCAGGGAGAAATAACCGATGCAAAATTCTTGGAAAGAAATGGTCCGAGCGGAACATATTCCCAGCTTTGTATATCCCTGGCCGATAGGTCGTTGAAAAGAACCATTCCAAAAATATAATCCTCAGCATCGGCTGTTGAGATGCTGTCGCCAAGCGGGTTTTCTTTGCCGATTACAAAAGCCGTTTCCAACTCAAAATCAAGCTGCGAGGTAGATGCGAAAACCGGTAAGTCTGAATTTGGAGGCTTAATCTGACCTTTGGGTCTGTGAACTTCGGTTCCTGAAACAATAATACTCGAAGCCCTGCCATGATATCCTACTGGAATATGCTTCCAGTTTGGCAGCAAGGCATTGGCCGGATCGCGGAACATCATTCCTACATTGGTCGCGTGTTCCTTACTCGAATAAAAGTCGGTATAATCGCCGACCTGCAAGGGCATCAGCATCCTCACTTCAGAAGCATTATGCAGAGCAGCCTGTTTGATCAGTGAAACATCAATATCATTGCAATAACCATCAGTAAAGCATTCCATGATAATAGTACGAACCCGGCAGGCAGATTTTTTTCCTTTGGCAATGAAATCATTAAGCACAGGTTTTTCAAAATCAGATACTTTTATGCCCAGGTGATCGAAATAACCGAGCTTAGCCAAGCCTGCCAGATCAATAATAGTATCTCCGATCCGCGTGCAGATGCATGTACCTCTTCCGGGAATTACTCCAATTCCGAAAGGAATATTTTCCAGCGAAAAGTCACTGTCCGGTTTAATCTCAATCCAGGATTTCATTGAAAGTTGTTTGAAGGGTTTGAAGGGTTTAGAAGATTGAAAAATTTGAAGGGTTAGAAGGGTTAGGAATCTGGCTACCCATAATTGAGTCTCTCAGTCCCTCAGTCACCTCATCACAATTAGAGCGTCCCCCGCTTTGCCTGTTCACGCTCAATACTTTCGAACAAAGCTTTGAAATTACCTTTTCCAAACGATTTTGCTCCTTTGCGCTGTATGATTTCGTAGAACACTGTCGGGCGATCTTCAACAGGTTTTGTGAATAACTGTAAAAGGTAGCCTTCATCATCGCGGTCGATCAACACTCCCAATTTTTGTAATGTTTTCAGATCTTCATCTATAATTCCGACACGTTCAGCTACAGTTTCATAATAGCTATCGGGTACGGTAAGAAACTCAACGCCTCTTTTACGTAATTCGCCCACTGTATTCATAATGTTATCGGTAGCCATAGCCACATGCTGAACTCCCGAACCACGATAATAATCAATATACTCTTCGATCTGCGATTTCTTTTTCCCTTTTGCCGGCTCATTGATAGGAAACTTGATAAAACCATTGTTATTCGACATCACCTTGCTCATCAAGGCCGTATATTCGGTCGAGATATCATTATCATCAAAAGATATCAACTGTTTGAATCCCATTACCGTGGCATAAAATTCTGTCCAGGTATTCATCTGACCCCAGTCAACGTTTCCAACCATATGATCCACATACTTTAATCCGACATCAGCCGGACGGTATTCAGGTTCCCATTTTACATAACCTGGCAGAAAAACGCCTTTATAATTTTTTCGTTCAACAAAAATATGAACCGTTTCGCCGTAAGTATGAATTCCGGACAGAACCACTTCACCGTTTTCATCCTTCTGAACCTCAGGCTTCAAATAAGGTTTTGCACCGCGTTTTGTGGTTTCTTCAAACGATTTACGGGCATCATTCACCCACAGTGCAACAACTTTTACGCCATCGCCATGCTGCTTTACATGCTCGCCAATATCCGAATCAGGTATGAGCGCGGTTGTAAGGATAAAACGGATTTTGCCTTGCTGCAAAACGTACGAGGAGCGATCGGTTAAGCCGGTTTCGAGACCGGCATAAGCCAAGGGCTGAAATCCAAAAGCAGTCTGGTAATAATGCGCAGCCTGTTTTGCATTTCCTACATAAAATTCTACATAGTCAGTCCCGTTGATCGGGAGAAAGTCTTTATTTTCCATGTTTTTATAAATATAAATTTATAAATTGATTTAAATGTTCATTCCCCGTGTCGTAGAGACGCGATGCCTCGCGTCTCATATTGCGTTTGTTTTGTTGAGGCGAGATGCCTCGCGTCTCATTATGTTTTTGTTTTGTTATTGTTTGAGACGCGATGCCTCGCGTCTCAAATTGCGTTTGGTTTGTAGAGACGCGATGCATCACGTCTCCCATTATGTTTGTTTTATTATTGTTTGAGACGTGAGGCCTCGCGTCTCCCATTGTGTTTGTTTTGTTATTGTTTGAGACGCGAGGCATCGCGTCTCTACATAATCCATGATTTATAATAATCAGTATCCTCAATTTCCATTGCCTGCCTTGTAAGTTTCAAAGGTTTAAATGTGTCAACCATCACAGCCAGTTCATTTGTTTGTTTCAAGCCAATGCTTTTTTCAACTGCTCCCGGATGTGGACCATGTACCAAGCCTATTGGGTGAAGTGTTATCTGACCGCGATCGACGTGTTTGCGGCTCATAAATTCACCATCCACATAATAAAGTACTTCATCAGAATCAACATTGCTGTGGTTATAAGGTGCTGGAATGGAAAGCGGATGATAATCGTAAAGCCTGGGTACAAATGCGCACATTACAAAATTATTGGCCTCCAGGGTCTGATGAACAGGAGGTGGCTGATGCAACCGACCTGTAATAGGCTCAAAATCGTGGATAGAAAATGCCCATGGGTAATGACATCCGTCCCAGCCAATTACATCGAATGGATGCGTGGCAAAATGGTAAGGGAATATCATATCATTTTTCTTAATCAGGACTTTGTAGTCACCTTTTTCATCATGCGTTACCAGGTTTTGTGGTGTACGAATATCACGATCACACAGTGGAGAATGCTCAAGCAATTGTCCTAAATGGTTTACATAGCGTTTTGGGAACCGGAATGGAGTGAATGATTCAACTCTAAAAAGGCGGTTTTGTTCCGTTTCAAATTCAATACGGTAAGTAACTCCACGTGGAATCACAACATGATCGCCATAGCCGAAAGGAATTTCGCCGTACATGGTATGCAATATTCCTTTTCCTTCGTGGATAAAAAGCAGTTCGTCGGCCGAAGCATTGCGGTAAAAGTAATCCTTCATCGATTTGCGGGGAGCTGCCAGTGAAAGGTATAAATCGTTATTTACAAGTAACGGCGTCAGGCTCAGCAGGAAATCATCCTGTGGCTTAACTGAAAATCCCTGGAAACTCCGGTGCCGTGCATTATTTACAACAGCAATTTCGGGAGCTACTGAATATGGCTCTTCAATTGATTTAACCAACGTTGGAGGGTGAGTGTGGTAGGTAATGGAATAGGCATCCGAAAATCCTTCGGTACTTACCAGTTGTTCGGAATATAAGCCTCCGTTAGGCTTTCGGAATTGTATGTGACGCTTGGGCGGTATGAGTCCCAGTTTGAAATAGTATGGCATAATTACTTCAGTTGAAGTATTGAAATGGAAGTTGAATGAATCCAAAGGTACTAAAACGAAGGAGAATGAAGGTTTGTTCAGAAAAATATATTTTGGTATTATGAATCCGATATCAAAATACGCAGTGATCACCATGTTTTGAATATTCAGAAATACCTGATAAGTAAAAATTTCAGCTACAGTATTTGTATGACTTAAACTACACATAAAAAATAGAATCCGCTACTTCGCTGTCCGCCAAATCGGCTTAATTTTCAATCCTTGATTAATCCGGATTTATACAGCCTGGAAGGTAGTTCAGAAGAGAATATTTTTGAAAAAATGATTGTTCAATATCAGATTAGCAAAAGAAATGACAGTTACGAAATGACTTTGAAATGCCTAAGGAGTTACCTTAAATTGAAAGTTCATATTACGTTGGCCGGATAAAAAAAAATAAATTCTTTAGAAAGTTACTTTTGGCACACAGGATGATCAATAATTAACCAGTTACACCCTCTAAAAATCTGAAATAAAGTATTAACCAAATATCAAACTAATGCATATGTTAGCTACACTCAAATTTCCGGTATTGGGTTTCACCGAAATCCGTCTTATTATCAAAAGAGATTACAAATGGCTGGCCGAGTTGGTAGGTGCTGATTTAGAGATTGAAGTTTCGGAGGAAGATTTTGTTGTAAACTGACCTTCAAAACAAAATATTTTCTTTATTATTCATTATTGCTGAGGCAACACTCTGGTGAAGTGTCGTTTAATGAATTTTAAAATCTGATTTCCTTATTAACTCTTTGTGTTTAAATATCCTGTTTTAACCAGGCTCACGGCATCAATTCCTGGTTTTTTGATCCCAAATATGAATTTTTATTCCTGTTTTGGAACAGGTTATACCGACAAACAGCTTTTAAGTTTCCTGAAGACCTGATTTTCGATGTGTGTTTTTTTTAATATCTCAGAAATTCCCTGATTTTAAAGTCTCAAAATTTGTATATTCAAATTCCGGAACAGTACTTAAGCACGCACTTTTATTATCGGTTGGCCAGTGGAAACAACTCAAGAATCCGTTTTTCGCGATAGCTGAAAATTTGCGTCACTTTATTTTTCACGAAAACCAGATCGGCAATAGTGCCCAGAAAACCAAAAGGTACCTGATACGACAGAATATCGTGCATCTCAACTCCACCTTCTACTTCTTTAAAATGATGCTCATGGTGCCATATACTGTAAGGCCCGCGTCTTTGCTCATCAATAAAAAATTTCTTTTCGTTCACCTGAGTTATTTCTGTTACCCAATCCAGTTTAATTCCCAATGCAGGGCTAACTTTATAGGTGATAAACATTCCTGCATACATCTCAGTTTGTGGGGGAGATGTGATTAGAAAGCCCATTTCGGGAGGAGTGATTTTTGACAGGTTTGATGGTGAAGAGAAGAAATTCCATACTACATCAAGACTTGCGGGTACAAACTGGGTATATTCGAATCGACGCATTGTTTAATTTATTTATTAAATAGTTAAACAAAATAGATGATTAATGGTTCGGTGCTACACCAAATTAATGTGATTATGGGAATAAGAATTTGAAAGATAGTCAGATAACTTTTAAAAGAAGTTTAATCGCGCCTCTGATTTCAGGAAATCGAGAGCACCTTTAACGGCAGATTGTTCGGCATCCATATCGTTAATAAGAATCAGACTTGCCAGATCAGCCGAGGATGCCTCGGGAGTAAGTTTCATAGCCGCAGTATTAATTCGTTTGATGGTTTCCTCACGCACGTTGCGAACCATTTCCCAGGCTTTGGTCGAAACATAAAGCTGTTGCGAAAGATTATGATCGAACTCCGAACGAATGGCCTGAATAAGAGATGATTGAAATTGTGTTGCATTCATTCCCGGCATATTGATACGTACCAGCAACCCGGCAGGTTCAATGCGTTCGAGCAGCAGCACAAGTCGTTCGTAGGCTTGCATACGAACCGGCAGGCTTATTTTCTGAACATCGAGCCGCATTTGCATCTGTGTTTTTGAGGCCTCGTTATCTAAAAACATTTTTAAAAGGTAATAGGCAGTGGCTAGCACAACCAACGATGGAACTGTGTATTTCAATAATTCGGATAAAGCCTGCATGGTTAAAATATTTATCGGACAAATTTCGGAAAAATAGCTCACGCATCTCAACTTATTAATATTAAATGTCGAAACAGTTATTTATGAATCTAATTTGATCAACAAGTATAATTTTTATGTCACTTTATCTTATTAACATTACCTGATGGATTTATGGAATAACAGATTATAAATAACTGGTTATATGTTGTTTACAGTTTTTAGGGGGGTATGATTTACAAACAATGCCCTGAAATCACTTTCAAAGCGATATTTTTTCTACTTTTGCATAAGTGATTTTTAAAACTTCCATCGATGAACTACCTGTCAGACAGGATTAACCTGCTTTCCGAATCGGAAACATTAGCGATGACCCGCCGCAGCCGCGAACTCCGCGCCCAGGGTTTTGATGTAATCAATCTGAGTATCGGAGAACCCGATTTTGATACCCCTGATCATGTTAAAGAGGCTGCCAAAGAAGCTATAGATCAGAACTATTCGCATTATACGCCTGTACCGGGCTATCCTGAACTGAGGCAGGCAATTGTGAATAAGCTGAAACGCGACAATCAACTTGATTATACCATTGAACAAATTGTGGTTTCGACCGGTGCCAAGCAATCACTTGCTAACGCTATTATGTGCCTGGTAAATCCTGGTGAAGAAGTTTTAATTCCTGCGCCATACTGGGTTTCGTATAAAGAAATGATCAAACTGGCCGGAGGTAAAGGCGTTTTTATCGACAGCAGTGTTAAAACTGATTTTAAAGTTTCACCCGCCCAAATAGAAGCAGCTATAACACCGAACACCAAGGTGTTTATGTTCAGCAGTCCCTGCAACCCATCCGGAACTGTTTATAATTATGACGAACTGAAAGCTTTTGCAGAAGTATTTGCACGTCATCCTCAGGTTTTCATTGTTTCTGACGAAATTTATGAAAATATCAATTTTACAGGAAAGCATTTCAGTATTGCCTCTTTTCCTGAAATATTTAACAGGGTTATAGTTATCAACGGTCTGTCCAAAGGCTTTGCCATGACCGGCTGGCGTCTTGGATATATGGCATCGAATAAGGAAATTGCCCAAGCCTGCGACAAACTCCAGGGACAAATTACTTCGGCAACTTGCTCAATAACACAACGCGCAGCAATTGTTGCCATGAATACCGACCCGGCCAAAAGCAATGATATTAAACTGATGGTTGAAGCTTTTAAATATCGCCGTGATCTCTCTATCAGTCTTTTGCGTGAAATACCAGGTATAAATCTCAATCTTCCTGAAGGCGCTTTTTATCTTTTCCCGGAAGTAACTTCTTACTATGGCAAAAAAATCGGCGACAGGATTATTCTTTCCGGTTCCGATCTTTGTGATTATTTGCTCGACACAGCTTACGTTGCCATGGTTCCCGGAGCTGCATTCGGTTCACCCGATTGTATTCGTTTTTCCTATGCAACTTCCGAGGATAACCTGCGCGAAGCTATTAAACGGATTAGCGATGCACTGGCAAAATTGAAATAATACTTTTCAGGAAACAAAATTCAGGACACTTACTTTCAGGAAATATGCTCATTACCGAAGAAGAAATCACGCATCTGTTCAGCAGGTTTAGTTTGTGCAAGGTGCTGGTAATCGGGGATGTAATGGTCGATTCGTACCTTATCGGCAAGGTTGACCGTATTTCGCCCGAAGCTCCTGTTCCTGTGGTTGCTCTCAAGGAACGTAACAACCTGCTGGGCGGTGCAGCCAATGTAGCACTCAATATTAAATCGCTGGGAGCAGAAGCAATTTTGTGCTCTGTGATCGGTAACGACAAGCAGGCCGACATTCTGTTGGATCTGATGAAAAAAGAAGGTTTAAAACCCGACGGAATTATCAGGAGCAGCGACCGGATTACCACAACCAAATTCCGCATTATTGGTAACCGTATGCAAATGCTCAGGGTTGATGAAGAAGTTGATACCGATCTGAACGTTGCTGACTCCAGTGAGCTTCTGGCAAGTATTTCAAATCTTATTACTAATCACAAGCCGGACGTGATAATCCTACAGGACTATAATAAAGGAGTTTTATCACCATACGTTATTGAAAAGGTTGCTGAAATGGCTTCAGAAGCTGGTATTCCTGTTGCTGTGGATCCCAAGAAAAAGAATTTTACCGCATACAAAGGCATCACACTTTTCAAGCCGAACCTGAAAGAGATCAGCGAAGGCTTGAAAACAGACGTTGATCCACTGTCAATCGAAAGCTTACGGAAAGCTGCCGAAATACTGCATAACAAACAGAATGTACAATTGGTGATGATCACCTTATCCGAGTACGGGGTTTTTGTAAGTTCTAAAAATGCTGACGGAGATATTTCAGTAATTATTCCTGCAGTTTTAAGAAGCATAGCCGATGTTTCCGGTGCCGGCGATACTGTAATTAGTGTTGCGGCTCTTTGCCTTGCAACGCAGACTGACCCTGTTTTTATGGCAACTTTATCAAATCTGGCTGGTGGTCTGGTTTGCGAAGAATCGGGTGTTGTTCCGGTTAATAAAATAAGGCTGATGGTTGAAGCATTTACCGAAGAGTAGCGGGTAAATTAATTTGAAAAGACCCCTCTGTCCTTCGGACATCTCCCCGTGTGCTTCGGCTTCGCTCAGCAACCAGGGAGAACCTTACAGGCTAATTTAGAAGATTAGATTGGGATTTTGGGGTTTGAGACTTTTAACCTGGAATTTGAGACTTGAACCTTTGAAACCTGAAACCTTGAAACCCAAAACTAAAATATTCAATATAACTACCTCCAACCACCCACATGTCCAAACCTCCAATCACTCAAACTCCCGGCCGTAAAATTCAGGTTCAGGCTATGTTCAATGATATTGCCGGTCGTTACGATCTGCTGAATCATTTGCTTTCGATGGGAATTGACAAAGGCTGGAGAAAGAAACTTGTTAAGTTGATGGCCGAGGATAAGCCAAAACGCATTCTTGATCTGGCAACAGGAACGGGGGATCTGGCGATTGCTGCTGCCAGCATAAAACCTGAAAATATTACCGGGACTGATATTGCCGAAGAAATGCTTGCAATAGGGCAGGAGAAAGTTAATAAACTTGGCCTGAGTAGCATAATTACATTGTTAAAGGCTGATTCCGAAAATCTCCCTTTTGCCGATGCCGAATTTGATTCAGCCATGGTAGCTTTCGGGGTGCGCAATTATGAAAACCTGCCAAAAGGATTAGCCGAAATGTGCCGGGTATTGAAACCTGGTTCGCGCGCTTTTATTCTTGAGTTTTCGAAACCGCAGAAATTTCCTGTAAAGCAGTTGTTTGGTTTTTATTCGCGTTTCATTTTACCATCAATTGGCCGATTAGTATCAAAAAACAGCACGGCTTATACCTATCTTCCCGAATCAGTGGCAGCATTTCCGCTGGATAATGATTTTATTGAGATTATGAAAAAAGCAGGTTTCAGCCAGGCAGAATTCATTAGCCTGAGTTTTGGAATAACCAATCTGTATATCGGAAAAAAATAGAGCAAAGCATACCTTTTATTCATTTTACGGCTGGTTAGTAGGGTTTACATACTAAATATCAACTTGCTCCGTTTTGTAGAATTACTTCTTATTTTTCATGCTCCGTACCAAACAATTATTACTCTTACTGATATTGGTCTGCTTATCCGGCAGGGCTTTTTCGCAATCGAGGCTGGTACCCAATAAGCCAGAATATGACCTGGCGCCCTATCATTTTGGTTTTTTGCTGGGTATTAACGATATGTTTTTCAGTATAAAAACATATCCCGGATTTCAGGAAAAGTCTTATGATAATATAACAGATGGATTGGTACCCGGTGAACTCAGTGACTCAGCTCATCTTTTCAATATGGAGGCTTCTCCAACCTTTGGTTTTGTAATCGGGATAATTGGTAACCTCAGATTAGGAGAGTATTTTGATCTTCGTTTTACGCCCTCGCTTACTTTTGGACAGAGAAACCTGAATTACACATTGAAAAACTACTACAAGTCACCGGATCCGCAGATGCTTTATATAACTAAAGATATTCAGTCAACCTTTGTGGAATTCCCTTTGTGGGTGAAGTATAAAGGGAAAAGAATACACAATGTAAGGCCTTACCTGATGGCCGGAGGAAAATATTCTCTCGATCTGGCATCGAATGCCAAGAAAAAAGCTGATAATACAAATGCACATGTGTTTATCAACCGTAAAGATGTTTACGCTTTGGGTGGTTTCGGTTTTGATTTTTATACAGCTTATTTCAAGTTTGGAACCGAGATTTCGATGTCGTATGGCCTGTTTGATATTTTGAAACGGGATAATACCATTTACACAGGTGCTGTTGACCGTATGAGCTCCAAGATATTTCAAATTTCATTTACTTTTGAATAATCTTTCATCTTACCTTCCTAAACATTAAAACCTTCAAACTGTTTATTAAATCAATGTCCGGATATAAATAACTCCGGAACGAGAGTTCCGTTGTAAATCGCCATAAAATACTCCATGCGCAAAGAAATTGAAATCGCCATGACCCCGAAACAGGCTGCCGACCCATCGGGTTGGAAAACTGCCTTTGCACATATTCTTCATATTCAGCCTGGGCGCATCAAGCATCTTAATCCATTGCAGCGTGCCGTTGATGCCCGTTCAACCAAGATTAAAATCAGGCTCAAAGCTGAACTTTTTATTGATGAAGTGCCAACGGAAACCCGAAAAAATATTCGTAAAAGTTATCCCGATGTAAGTCATAAAATACCTGTTATAATTATTGGTGCTGGTCCTGCCGGGCTTTATGCCGCGCTTACGCTGATTGAAAACGGGATGAAACCAATCGTGATCGAACGCGGTAAAGATGTAAAAGCCCGCAAATTCGACATTGCACAAATTAATCGCGAGCATATTGTAAATCCCGATTCAAATTATTGTTTCGGCGAAGGCGGTGCCGGTACTTTCAGCGATGGGAAACTTTATACAAGGTCCTCAAAACGTGGAAATATAAGTGATATCCTTTCTGTTTTGGTTTCGCATGGAGCCACCGAAGATATTCTGATCGACAGCCATCCACATATCGGCACCGACAAGCTTCCCCAGATTATTTCGGCCATGCGCCAGACTATTCTGGATGCAGGTGGTGAAATTTATTTTAACCGGAGGATTTCAGATATCATAATTCAAAATGGCAAAGTAAAAGCAGTTGAAGATAAGAACGGCAACCGTTACGATGCCCAGGCAATAATACTGGCTACCGGTCATTCGGCGCGTGATATTTACGAATTGCTGCACTCAAAAGGCATTGAACTTGAAGCAAAAAGCTTTGCATTGGGTGTTCGTGCTGAGCATCCCCAGGCACTTATCGACAGCATTCAGTACCGCCAATCGCCTCGCGATCCGTTTCTGCAGGCAGCACCTTACAGCCTTGTGAAACAGGTTGAAGGCCGTGGTGTGTTTTCATTCTGCATGTGCCCGGGCGGAATTATTGTGCCTGCCGCTACCGAAACCGGCCAGGTTGTGGTTAACGGCATGTCGAACAGCAAGCGCAATTCACCTTTTGCCAATTCAGGAATTGTGGTTCAGATACATCCTGAGGATATTGCTCATCTTTCGGAATATGGTCCGTTTGCAGGACTTGAGTTTCAGCGCAGAATCGAGGATGCCTGCTGGCGATCGGCAGGAATGAATCAAACGGCCCCTGCACAGCGTATTACGGATTTCACAAAAGGAGTAATTTCTTCGTCTTTGCCCGTTTGTTCCTATCATCCGGGTATTGTTCCGGCTCCTTTGCACGAAATTTTGCCATCCTTTGTAACAACCCGTTTGCAGGAAGCATTTCTACAGTTCGATAAGATGATGAAAGGATACCACACTTCGGATGCAGTAATACTTGGAACCGAATCGCGAACTTCGTCACCCATAAGGATACCAAGGAATAATGAAACATTGGAGCATATTTCCGTTGCAGGATTGTACCCCTGTGGCGAAGGTGCGGGTTACTCAGGCGGTATCGTTTCCTCGGCCATGGATGGCGTAAGTTGTGCACAGGCCGTTGTGAAAAAGTACAGGAAATAAGGGCTAAATAAAATTTTGATGTGCTGGGGAAAGAATTTATGATTTTGAATTCTTTTTTTTTCTTGTTCTTTTGTCATGACACAAAAGAACCAAAAAGTCTAGGCTTAATATAAATTTCACACAGATGTAAGACTTGGTAAGGCTCGCAAAACAAGGCCTGATAGATTTGTCCAAATCCATACAGCACGTGAGGCTGGTGTTTTGCTACGCACATGCCCGCGCCGTTTACCTTCGTCAACATCTGTTGTGAAATTTCTATTAGGCCGGTCCCTAAACCCTGAAAGTCATCCTAAAAAGCCAAATCGTTGTTCCGCTATGTTGCCATAAGAGGTAACTCTCTTAGAAGAGACCGGCCTTATAAAAATGCGCCTGCGGTTCTTAGCCAGAGGTATGTGCGAATGGCATGTGCGTAGCAATACACAGCAAGGCAAACTGTCAGGATTTGTTGGACTCTTTCATGCCTTGTATTGCGAGGAGATACCTCTGGCTTAGAAACGCCAGTATTGTTATACAGCCTTGATCTTTTGGTACTTTTTCATCAAGGGAAAAGTACGAAGAGATAAATATTAAATAAATTTTCGAATAAATACACGGACATCTTTTGAATTCTATTAAATGATATCTCCTATGATGCTTTATCCTTTCCAGCACATCAAAATATAATACAGCCGAAATAAGTTGTAGATTCTTTCAGATATTAGCGTACTTTTATCTCCTCAACAACAGCAGCAATAATGATGGATATTTTACCCACGGATGAACTCTTCCCGGCTCTCCGAAAAAAGGCAGCATTCAAGCAGGAAGTCTATCGCACAACACTCGAATCTTTCAGGATCTTTAAATCGGTTTTAGCTGAAATGTCTGAAAATTATCGGCAGAAATTCAGGGCTGATCCTCTTCAGATTCCTTTTGAATATCATGATAAAGGCGAATTCGAAGCCGAGCTCAGGTTTGGTGGCGATGTTCTCATCTTTTCCATGCATACCAATATTTTTGAGTTTTCGCGCGATCATGAAGTGATGAAAACCAGCTATATCAATGAAGATAAGAATCGTTCGTACTGCGGCGTGATCATGATCTTTAACTTCCTGGCCGATTCCTTCAAATACAACCGCATGAATGACCTGGGATATATGATAGGCAGGATTTTTGTAAATAGTGAGAGTCATTATTTTGTAGAAGGAAAACGAGAAGTAGGGCAACTGTACAACAATTTTCAGTCGTCGGTCATTAGCCGCGAATCTGTTATGTTGATTCTCGAGTCTGCCATCAGGTACACGTGTAATTTTGATCTGCTTACTCCGCCTTTTGATGCCATGAAAATGATTACCGTGGCCGATATCCAAAGTACACTCGATAATATGAAAATGACTACCGGCAAAAGACTTGGCTTCCGGTTTCAGGGCGATCATGATGCGATCAGTTAAAAATGATTTTTAAAATCAGGTTGCATCATGAATAAGAATAAATTGATTTAGTAAGGGATGATTCAATAGTGATATCATTTCCACCAACGCCCAAAATATGGCCAACCGCAATCACAGTGAAGATTTAACCATTCGCGAAATTGAATATTCTATTCTGATAAAGGATAAGGATAGGGGATTTCACGATCTTCAGGATATATTGCGTATTGAGTTGGCCCGTTTCGAAGACATAAGAACTAAAAAAGATAAATCCGGGAATCCCATACACGAATTCATAAAGACTAATATTGAGCGCAGCATCGTAATACGCGACAGCACAAGAGTTTATTTTCTCGATTATTTGGAAAAGGGTTCTTTCACTATTCAATTTAAATTGCTTGTTATTACCCGATATATCAACTACGGATCTACCAGGCAGGCACTTGATTACCTGATAAAAGACACCATAGGCAATTACTTCGAAGAATTGCTGGAGAGGCATATGCCGGCAAGCGTTACAGTTCATTCGGCTGATACCGAATTGTATGACATTCCTGCAAATTATCCTGAAATAAACTATTCCAGACCAAGGTTTAAACGTGATTATCTTCCAATTATACTGGCTTCGCTGGCTTTGCTTTTTGCGCTTACCATCGGTTTATTATGGATTATTCAGCGAAATCCAGCATCCGCAATTAAAAATCCGACGGATGATTACAGGGATAAATATTTTGAGCTACTGATTGATAAACAGATAAATGACGCTTTAAACAAGCAAAAGCTTAACCAGATTTTATATAAAAACATGCTTACTTCACCCGATTCAGGGATGGCGGTTAAACCACATCCGAAGAAATATTAAATCAATAGTTTATTAATTATTTTTTGGGCTGCCTTAAGATGATTAATAGCCCAGGTTGTAAGTTAATTGTTTCAGTTCAATTTCCGCCACTTTTGCCGAATACATCAGGTTAACCAGCAGGTAAGCAGCAGTTTCGTAGCTGGTCTGTGCAGCCCTCACATCCAGAATAGTAGCCTGGCTCACATGAAATTGCTGCATCACCACGTCCACAAGTTGTTTGGTCATTTCAAAGTTTTTCCGCTGCGATTCAATTTGTTGCAAAGTGGTAGAATAGGACCGGTACAATTTGGTTGCCTGCGTAGTAAGCGAATTTTGCAGACTTTCTTTCTGAAGGATTGAATTATCAACCCTGATTTTTGCAACGTCTTTCTGTGTTTTATAGATGTAACCGTTAAAAATAGGGATTTGCATAGTGATTCCGGCGGTCGGGCCATAATTCCGGTTCATCAACAGGGTTCCTTTGTTCAGGTTAGCCTGATAAAAGTCGTAACCGGCATTCAATTTTACGGTAGGATACCTTTGAGCCGAAACTTCTTTTACAATCTGCTGATTTATCAGAATCTGCTGATCTGCGCTCATATATTCAGGATTACGCTCCAGGTAGTTAACAATTGAGTCAAGCTGTAATGATTTATCAACTATAATTGTATCAGTTACTGAAAACGGCTTGTTACTTTTTGAACTAATCAGAAGCAATAAATCCGATTTGTTTTGTTCCACCACCATTTTCTGGATTTCAAGCAACTGTTCGGCTGAGTTCACATCCGTTTGAGCCTGAAGTGTTTCAACGGCATCGGCCATTCCTACATTCTTTTTCACGTTGATGATTTCCAGTTTCTGATTTGAAACATCCAGCGTATTCTGAATAATTTTTAGGTAATTCTGCTGACGGATAATATCGTAATAAGTGACCATGATGTTGGCAATGGTACTCTGAATCTGCTGGTTAAGCTGAATCTCACTCAGGTTTTGCAAGCGGTTAAGCTTTTCCTTTGTTGCAGTGATCCTGAAACCATTAAACAAAACAATTCCAGATGAAACACCCGCATTTACAGCATTTTCACCTTTATTCGAAACATTCGACTCTGTGCCATCGCTGAATTTCTGGTTAATAGTGCTGAGAGATCCATTATCGCCGACATTGGTCGAAACATAAGGCAATCCCCCTGCAATACCGAAAGTATTGTTCTTCCTGGCTATCTCAACATCATTTTTTGCAATCTGTATATCGAAATTATTACGCAAGGCGGTATCAATTGCATTCCTGAGTGTTATCTGCTGCTGAGCCTTTCCCCAAAAAGGAACAGTAAGTGCAAGGAACAGTAAATAGGTTTTTATGTTGAAATTCATTTTTGAGTTAATGTTAATGGTTAATGGAAAATGGGCATACGGTTATCAATAAATGGTTTGAAGAGTTTGAAGAGTTTGAAGAGTTTGAATAGTTTGAATGGTTTGAAGAGTTTGAATGGTTTAAAGAGTTTGACGAGTTTGACGAGTTTGAAGAGTTTGAAGAGTTTGAAGAGTTTGAAGAGTTCCCAAAAGATCTAAGTTTGCACTTTTCACTTTTCACCATTCACTCTTCACTATTCACTATTCACTCTTCACAATTTACACCTTAACTAACCTCATCTTCAATTTTTTCCTGAATTTCATGTTTTCCCGAAATATAGGTATAAACTGCAGGAATTACAAACAAGGTAAGGATAAGTGAAAACATGATTCCTCCTACAACCACAATACCCAGAGGAATACGGCTTGTGGCAGCAGCTCCAAGGCTTAACGCAATAGGCAGAGCACCAAGGGATGTTGCAAGGCTGGTCATCAGAATTGGCCGCAAACGTAAAGTAGCACCTTCAATAACAGCATCGTGCTTGTTCAAACCGGCTTCACGCTGTTTATTCGCAAATTCTACAATCAGGATGCCATTTTTAGTTACCAGGCCAATGAGCATAATCATACCGATTTGCGAAAATATATTAAGGGTTTGATTGAAAATCCATAAACTGAGAACAGCACCGGCAATGGCTAAGGGTACAGTAATCATGATGATTAGCGGATCCCTGAAACTTTCGAACTGAGCTGCCAGCACCAGGAAAATCAATACCAATGCCAGCCCGAATGCAAATGCCGTATTGGATGAACTCTCGGCAAAGTCGCGTGATGGACCGCTGAGTGCAGTCTGGAAGCTTTCGTCGAGCAACTTATCCGAAATTGCCTGCATGGCTTTAACTCCGTCGCCAATGGTTTTTCCATCGGCAAGCGAAGCCGAAATGGTTGCAGCTTTATACCTGTTAAAATGGTATAACGATGGAGGCATAGCATTTGGCTCAACCTTGATAACCGAAGCCAGCGATATGTTTTCGCCTTTATTATTGCGAACATAAAGGTTCGAAATA
The DNA here is from genome assembly GCA_038249635.1 of Bacteroidales bacterium. Taxonomy (GTDB): domain Bacteria; phylum Bacteroidota; class Bacteroidia; order Bacteroidales; family UBA4417; genus UBA4417. The sequence goes on from JBBSDG010000012.1 coordinate 26,106, forward strand.
TCAGCCGGTGCCTGCCTGTTTTTCAACCCAACCTGGCTTATCACCTGGTATTGTTTGCCATTCATAATAAAATAGGCCATACGCTGACCGCTAAATGCGCTTTGCAGTACGCTGGCAATATCGGTTACAGTAAGTCCGAATTCACGGGCTTTTATCCTATCGATGGTAATGTCCACTTCGGGTTTATTGAACTTCAGGTTAACATCCACATTTTGAAATGTTTTGTCATCTCTGGCAATCTCCATGAATTTTGGAACTGCTGTTTTCAGTTTTTCAAAATCCAGGTTCTGGATAACAAACTGCACCGGGAGCGAACCTCTGGAACCCAGGCCAACGGCAATAGTTTGTTCTTCGATTGGGAAAATTTTAACATCGTTGAAACGTCCCAGCTTTTTTCCAAGATCTTTTGCAATATCGCTTTGCGAACGTTGCCTTTCGTTAACAGGTACCAGCCCGATACGCGCACTGCCGCTGTTTACGCCCGATCCGCCAAATCCGGGAATAGAAACGAATGAAAAATCAACTTCGGGAATGGAATCAGCCAGGTATTCGGAAAGTTTGTCGCCTGTTTGCATCATATACGGATAACTTGCGCCTTCCGGACCTATTATTGAAAGACGTACACTTCCTTTATCCTGCAATGGGGCAATTTCTCTTTGCAGTGTTATTCCTACCAGATAAACTGCAACCAAACACGCTGCAACAATGGCCCATGCCATCCAACGGAATTTAATGAAACGGGTGAGAAGATTTCTATAGCCGCTTTCCATCCCGGCAAAGAAGGGTTCCGTTTTGTTGTAAAAACTACCATGTTGAGAACCTCTGCGATTGAGAATAATATTTAATACCGGAGTTATGGTAAGCGAAACAAAAGCCGAAACCAAAACCGCCGAAGCAAGCACAACCCCGAATTCGCGGAACAAACTGCCAACGAAACCCTCCAGGAACAGAACGGGTAGAAATACAATGGCCAGTGTGATGGAAGTGGATAACACGACAAAGAAAATTTCCTTACTGCCATCTATGGCTGCCTTGCGCACGGGAATTCCTTTTTCGATTTTCCGGAATATATTTTCAGTAACAACAATGCCGTCGTCCACCACCAAGCCGGTTGCCAGGATTATAGCCAGAAGTGTAAGGATATTTACTGAAAAGCCAAAGGCATACATGATGAAAAACGTGAACAACAGCGATATAGGAATATCTATGAGCGGACGCAAAGCAATAAGCCAGTTGCGGAAAAAGAAAAATATAACCAGGATAACCAGGATGATTGCAATTGCAAGTGTTTCGCCCACTTCTTTTAACGATTGGCGCACGTTAAGCGTGTTATCAATTAAAGTTGTGAAGGTGAGATCGCCTTTCTGCGATTTTTTTATTTCTTCGAGCCGCTTGTTAAATTCGTTAGAGATATTGATGTAATTGGCTCCGGGTTGAGGCGTTAGAGCAATCCCTACCGCATTTACGCCATTCAGTTTCCAGCTTCTCTCGTAGTTATCAGGGCCAAGTTCTACCTTGGCAATGTCGCCAAGCCGGATTATACCACTTTCATTTCCACGGATGATGAGGTCACGAAAATCTTTTTCAGTAGTAAGCTTCCCTAAAGCCCTGATAGTAAGCTCAGTCTTGTTTCCATATATTTTCCCGGAAGGGATTTCGACATTTTCTCTGTTCAGAACGGTAGAAATATCATTAAATGCAAGACCATAAGCATTCATTTTATCGGGATCAACCCAAATACGCATGGCGGGGCGTTTTTGCCCTATAATATTCACAGCACTAACTTCAGGGATAGTCTGGAATTTATTCTGAAGCACATTCTCTGCATAATCGCTCAATTCGAGCAGACCTTTGGTTGGACTCTGAACTGCAAGCAGTATAATAAAGTCGCTGTTTGCATCTGATTTTGTTACTACCGGCGGAGCATCAATATCATTCGGCAGATTCCTCACCGCCTGGCTCACCTTATCGCGCACATCGTTGGCAGCGGCTTCGAGGTTGGATTCAACATTGAATTCAACGTTGATGCTGCTACGACCGACCTGACTTGTTGACGAAATAGTCCGGATACCTGGAATTCCGTTAATTGATTTTTCAAGGGGTTCAGTGATCTGGCTTTCGATAATATCGGAATTGGCACCTGTATATGAGGTGCTTACTTGAATCATCGGCGGATCAATAGCCGGGTATTCCCTTACTCCAAGGTAAGTATAGCCAATAATACCGAAAAGGATCAGAAACAGGTTCATCACCGTAGCAAGTATCGGCCTTTTAATAGATAGTTCGGATATGTTCATTTTTAAAGTTAATCGTTATCAAATGTCATTTATTCGCTGTCGGTATTTTTTTTTATATATTTCTTCCAAATCTACATTTCTGGTTTTCGTTTTAAAGATAAGTTTCAATTTAAGGTTACCTTTTCTTGAAATATTTTACAATTTATTTTTAAGCAACAGCTCTGAAAGAGCTGAATTTTAATAACCATGAGCACCGCCCATGGTTAAGGCAATGAAGACCCGATCAGCCCCGAAGGGGTTGAACAAACTATTAAGGGAAATACTTCTCATTGATTTCTATCCCAAATTCTACAAGTATTCTCCTGAGTTCGTCTTCAAATGTTTCATGTTTATGGTGTTCTTTTTGGTTTTTTATGTAGTTAATAATCATTTCTTTATCCTTCCATGCATAGGTTAAGGCTGCATAACCATCTCCCCAACTCTCAAAATCCGGAAACTTGAGTGAATCTTTTAACCAGATTGAACTTGATGTTTTCATATCACGCATAAAATCTGCCAAAGCAATGGATGGATGAAGATCGCTTAATATATGGATATGGTCTTCAATTCCATTGATCTGGTATGGAAAACAACCCTTCTTTTTGATAAAGCCCGAGATATAAGCATATAATTCATCTGAAAAGTCAGTTACTAAAGTTTTGTGGCTATTTTTCGTACGAAAAATGATGTGGTACAAAATCTGACGATAGCTTGACATATTTTTATTGTTTGTTCAACCCCTTCGGGGCTGAGGTTTTTTTATTTAGTTTTTCCGTGGGTTACACCCACGGTTATTATTGTTTAGCCCCTTCGGGACTGAGCTTTTTTTGAAGGTTTTAACAAGATATAATGTTCAACTCCTATGGGGCTGAGGTTTTTTTTATTTTGTTTTTCCGTGGGTTGCACCCACGGTTATTATTGTTTAGCCCCTTCGGGGCTGATCTTTTTTTGAAGGTTTTAACAAGATATAATGTTCAACCCCTTCGGGGCTGAGGTTTTTTTGATTTTGTTTTTCCGTGGGTTACACAAACGGTTATTATTGTTTAGCCGATTCGGGGCTGATCTTTTTTTGATGTTTTTAACAAGTTATAATGTTCATC
>JBBSDG010000013.1:0-29038 GCA_038249635.1 Bacteroidales bacterium
CTGTTTTTGGGTTGCCACAAATCGGCAATCGGTTTGTTGATGAAAATGATGCCTATAATGGCAATATAGGAGAGCTGGAACCCGATATTCATAATCATAAGCGGATCGTAAAGCAAAAGCACCATGGCCGAAACCGAAAGCGAATTGATAATATGAACATGCCGTCGGCTGGCATTGCCTATAGAAATAAAAGTAAACATGATGGCCGCACGCATAACAGATGGTGATAACCCGGTTAGAATCGCGTATGCCCATATGGTTATAAGGATAAGTGCGGTTTTAAAAAAGAGTTGTTTACCGCTTTTCTTCATAAAACCAAGCAGGAAACTGATGATAATATAAATTACTCCTACATGCAATCCCGATACGCAGAGTATATGCATCACTCCCGAACCGGAATATGCCTGTCGGGTTTCGTTATCGAGCATATCTTTTTGCCCTAACAGCAAGGCCGATGCTACTGCAAACTCTTTGCCTTTTAAACCATTGGCATTGAGGATTGAAATAAATTTTTGAGATAACTTATGCGAATAGCGGAAAAGATTGAATCCCTGTGGCTCCTCAAGCGTTTTCCACGAATAGTTGTTCAAATATACCTGGTGATATACATTGTTGGAAGCCATGTATTTGCGATAATCGAAGGAGCCAGGGTTTTGCGCCGGACTTATTTCTTGCATAGTGCCGGAAATAGCAAGAAGGCTTCCGTTAGCGGGTGGTTTACTAAGTGAATCTTTGGCAAAATAGGTCAGGATATTGCCTTTAGCTTCAATAATCTCAGTTCCTTTTCTAATCCCTTCGATCCGGAGTATAGTTTTATAGCTGTGATCTTTTTCCTGCAAAGGCTCCGAAACACGTGCGATAAAAGTGCCCTGAATCTCTTTCTTTGCAAAATGATCCGGGCTAAGTATCTCTTTTTTAAATATTACCGAATTGTAAGCACACACAAAAAGGAATAAACTCAGTACAACGCCAAAAAGCCAGTTCAATGATTTCCGTTTGGTAACGGCTGATATAAAACCGGCTCCCAGGGTAAGGAGCAGAAGGCTGATCCAGATAATAATCGGAATAATTTCGGTGGAGGAAAGCGATATACATATAATAATTCCGGCCATAAAAGGCAGCAATATTCTCACCATAGGGAAAAGATGCCGGTACTGCATATGCAATTCTTTAATCCAAAGTTATAAATATATTTGAAATGTCAGGATGTGAAAATTATTTGGAACATAATTGTAGGCAGTTGTATAATAGATCAGCCGGAAATCTTGTTGAAATCCGGCTGATTATTACGAATTGGGAATAACCCTCAAATGACTTATTTGCAATACTTATTTATCATTTCACCTGCTTTTTGATTTCCCAGCGATTGGGCTTTGCGCCAATCGTCGCAGGCTTTTTTGTCTCCGGCATAATGATATGCTGCTCCTCGGTTGTAGTATGCATCCGATCTTTCGGGACTAAGGGATATTACTTTTGAGTAGTCACTTATAGCTGATTTATAATCATTTACCATAACAAAACAGTTTCCACGATTCATAAAACTAAGTGTCTTTTTTGGATCAAGTTCAATACATTTAGTAAATGACGCAATTGCATCTTTATATAATTCCATTGCTGCTTCGGATGTGCCTTTGTTGTAATAAGCAGTAGCATAGTCGGGTCTTAATAAAATAGCTGCATTGTAATCAGCAACAGCCTCAGTGTGTTTTCCCAAAACTTCGTTTGTTACTCCCCGGTAATTTAATGCCTCAACAAATTTGGCATCCAGCGACACTGCTTTGTCAAAATCAGCAAATGCACTGCCCTGATTGTTGTCTTTAGCATATAATTCGCCCCGGTAATAATAGTACAACGGTTGATTGGGGTTATATTCGATGGCAAGATTGAGTGCCGAAAGTGCATTTTGCGGTTCGTTCAGCTCTACATAAGCCTTGGCTTTATAATAGTATGCGTTATGATTTTTGTAAAATTTCGCTATGCATTTATCGAAATCCACAATGGCGCCACGCAAATCGCCGTTCTTCGCTTTGTTCAGTCCATCGAGCAATTCCTGTGGCCGGTATGGATCCATATTTCCCATCGGCATAAGAACAGGTTTGCCCGGTTTTTTCGTAGTATCCGGTTGTACCTGCGGCATACTTTCGGTTAACGATTTTGCTGCCTGTGCCCAGCTGCTGTCGGCAATAGTAACCTGATTGCCGGTATCAGGAATGGAAAAAACAGCTGAATCCATAAGCAGACTGTCAGCATTGCTGGTGTCCTTTTTACTGTTTCCGTTGCAGGAAGTAAATCCCATTGTTACTGCAAAAAGTGAAATTACAAGAGTTAAAATGATGTTTTTCGACATAGATTTAAATTGCTTTGTTAGTGTTTAGCTTTTCGGAAATTAATGCTGCAGCCCTGTCGGATGCTCCCGGAGGTCCAACCAGTGTAAGTAATTCCTTATAATCATTGAGCATTCGTGTGCGTGCTTTGCCATCGGGCAATAAGGGCGCGAGTTCGCGGCTAAGTGTATCGGCAGTAAATTTATATTGTATCAGTTCGGCAACTGCTTTGCGATCGAGGATTAAATTCACCAGCGAAATGTATTTCACATTCACTAGCATCCAGGCAATAAGTGCCGATATAAAACTCATCCGGTAACATACCACCTGTGGAATGCCCAGCATCGCAGTTTCCAGGGTTACGGTACCTGATTTCACAGCTGCCGCCCGCGAAATTTTAAGTAAATCGTAAGTTTGCCCGAATACAATTTTTACCGGATAATGTTTAATCAGTTTATTGTAATAATCTTTTTTTAACGTTGATACTCCTGCAATTACAAATTGATAATCCGAAAACCGTTCAGTGATTTTCAGCATGAACGGAAGTATCCGTTTAAGTTCCTGTTTGCGGCTTCCGGGCACAAGCGCTATAATAGGTTTTTCGCCCAAATCGTGGGTATTTCTGAAAGCGGATTCATCAATTTTGGCCTCCAGGTCCATCGAATCTGGCATCGGATGACCGGTATATTCTACATGATAGCCATACCCTGCATGAAAATCTTTTTCGAAAGGAAGCACTACAAAAGCAAGGTCGGTGTTTTTATGGATTTTATGTACCCGCCGTTTTTTCCAGGCCCAAACCTGTGGCGAAATGTAGTAAAAAACCTTAAATCCTCTATCTTTAGCAAATTCTGCTATCCGCATATTAAAACCCGGGTAATCAACAAGGATAACGGCATCAGGATTCCAGGCTACCAGATCATCCTTGCAGAAACGTATATTTTGTAAAATTGTCCGGATATTAAGTGCAACCTCCTGAAACCCCATAAATGCAAGGTCGCGGTAATGTTTTACAATTGTACCGCCGGCTTGTTCCATCTGCGAGCCTCCCCAGCAACGGAAATCGGCACGGGCATCACGCGCTTTAAGCCCATTCATGAGTTTTGATGCGTGCAAATCGCCTGATGCTTCTCCTGCAATAATATAATATTTCATAGGCGTAGGGTGACCAGGTTTCAGAAAGGAAAAGTTTGACTGCTGTTTTTCAGAAAAAGAAAAAACAAAATAACCATCAATACACTTACTAGCATGATGCCTTTGCCTGTGTCGGCTAATTTGAATTTTACAAAATAAAAGCGCATAACTATCAGATTCACAGCAATACCCAACAGCAAAATGTCGGCATCGCGCACACGGCTCAGGAAATGAAAATTATACTGTACAAGGCGCAATACTGCAGCGAAAAACAAGGCGGCAGGAACAGGAATTATAAGCCCAAGCATAAGCCCGAAAGGAAGGCTGTCCTTCATAAACCATTTAGCTATTGACATACGGTTGTTTTTAAACTTCTAAATTCCAGTTTTTTATATTATCAATCATATGATGTGCCGTGAGGTCGATCTGCACCGGAACCACACTGATATAATTGTTGTGGATAGCCCAGTAATCGTTGTCATCGTCAGTATCAAGATTCACAAATTCGCCCCTCAGCCAATAATAGTCACGTTTATGAGGATCTTTGCGTTCGTCGAAATTCTCGTTCCAGAAGGCTTTGGCCTGTTTCGTGATTTTTATTCCTTTAACCTGACTTCCGTTAAGTGCCGGGAAATTCACATTTAAACATACTCCGTCGGGGAGGCCATTTTCGAGTACTTTGGTGGAAATGGATTTTATCACAGTGCCACAATGACTAAAATCGGCAGTGTATGAATATTCGTTCAGCGAAAAGCCGATGGAAGGCACATTTTCCATAGCTCCTTCAATAACGGCTGCCATGGTACCCGAATACAAAATATTAATCGAAGCGTTACTGCCATGATTAATACCGGAAACAATAAGGTCGGGTTTGCCACGCAGTATTACTTTTTGACCCAGTTTTACACAGTCGGCAGGCGTTCCGTTGCAACTGTATTCGCGGTAACCTTCCTCATCGGCAATCAAATACAGGCGAAGCGGACTTTGTATGGTAACCGCGTGACCCATGGCCGACTGAGGTTTGTCGGGCGCAACTACAAGTACATCGCCCAACGGCCTGATAGTTTGTATGAGATAACGAAGACCCGGCGCGAAAATGCCATCATCGTTGGTAATAAGTATAAGAGGTTTTTTCATAATCGGTAAAATTCAGGATATTAAGCTGTTATCTCCGGTTTGTGATCAGTTACGGTATTGGGTCTTTGCACCGGAATAGCAGTTACGCCTGCCGTTACAATAAATTTCATTACTTCGGCTGAGTTGGCATAAAGCGGTTTCACATTCGCTTCAGGAACAATAAACAGCTCGCCGGAAAAATTGTACGAGTGAGGAAGGTAAACTGTAACTTTACCAGCTTCAATACCCAGTATGGTTAAATCGTGTTGTGTTATAAAGCCAAGTTTTTCAAGGTCCGAATCTTTATTCATTTTCACCAGCACCGGTTCGGTAAACTTTTTATCCTTACCCACAAACGCCGACATAAAATCTTTGATGGAAGTATAAATGATTTTAACAAACGGTGCCTGGCTTATAAGCCTGTCGAGCGAAGCCAGGATTGGTTTTATCAATATCGAACTACCCAAAACACCTATCAGCGTAATAAACGTTACAATAATTACAAATCCTAATCCGGGGATTTTGAACCCGATAATCCTGGTAAGATACTGTATGAGCAATCCATCGATAAACTCAAGCGATACCACTATGGCATAAATTGTAATTGCCAGCGGGGAAATAAGCAATAACCCCTGAAAGAAGTAACGGATAAGCCTGTTCATAGTGTATAATTGAGGTACAAAAATAGGCAATAAATCGCTGCAAAAGGCAATTCGTCGACTGCGTGTTCAGTACCGATTTAGTTAAAATGTTATCCTTCGTTAACGAAACAAGGGTTATCCTGCAATTAAACAACACCTGTTTCCAATTCCTTGCTACGCTCTAAGCACCTCATCACAAGCATAAAAAAAATCCCAGCCACTTCTCACTCGCAGGGATTTTTTTATTTTCCAAACTTCTCACTTTTCTTTCCTCATTCTTCACTCTTAACATATTTCTCCAGCCACTGGTCCGTTTCCCAAAGCATATGAAGTATATTTTCCTTAGCAGAGTAACCGTGGCTTTCGAAGGGCAGCGAAACATACCGTACAGTGCCGCCATGACCTTTTATAGCGCTGTATAAACGCTCGCTTTGCATGGGGAAAGTGCCCGTATTGTTGTCCGAATCGCCATGAATCAGCAGGAGCGGGGTTTTAATTTTATCGGCATAACTGAACGGACTCATGCTGTTATAAACTTCGGGGGCTTCCCAATACGTGCGCTCTTCACCCTGAAACCCGAAAGGTGTTAGCGTACGGTTGTAAGCACCGCTGCGGGCAATACCGGCTTTAAATAAATTGGTGTGAGCCAGTAGGTTAGCTGTCATAAAAGCGCCATAACTATGTCCGCCAACTGCCACCCTTGTGCTGTCGCCAACGCCCATTTCGTCAAGTGCCTGAATAGCAGCATGAGCATTCAGGTAAAGCTGTGGGATAAATTTATCATTTGGTTCGTTGCCATTCACCCCTACAATTGGCATTTCGGCATTATCGAGTACAGCATAACCGCGTGTAACCCATAGTACCGGCGAACCATAGAACGGGCGGGTAAACGTATTCTTCGATCCCCTTACCTGCGATGCATCCGAAGCTGATTTGTACTCAATAGGGTAGGCCCATATCAAAACCGGCAACTTTCCATCGCGGGCAACATCATAGCCTTTTGGCAAATACAGATTCCCCGAAAGGCTAACGTCATCATCGCGCTTATAGGTAATTTTCTGCCGGCTCACCCCATCGAGCTGAGTGTAGGGATTGGTAAATGAGGTTAAACGTTTTTCAATCTGCTTTTTCTTTACTGTTGAATGAAGGTAATAATTAGAGATATCCTTTTGGCTTTCGCGGGCGGTGATAAAAGTGAGTTTCGCCGGGTCAATCATTTTTACAAGGTATTCATAATAAGGAGCCTTGCATTGCCAGAGGATTTTTTTGCTGCCATCAGTAATATTGAAAGTCTGTATAAGGGGCATGTCGCCTTCGTCGGAAGCGCCATCAGCACTCAGTATTAGTTCTTTTTCGTTCAATACCAGCAGTGTCTGGCGGCCAAATTCGTTTTTTCGGGTCAGTGGTTCCCCAATATCCGAATACGAATCGTTTGAGCTTCGTGCAAACAGTGAATCAACCTTTCCGTTGGATGGATTGTAGCGGTTCATCTGCATTTTGCGTGTTGCATACGATTCTTCATAAAATACTGTAGTGGTATTATTCCCCCATATTACATCCTGAAAACGCATTTTTGTCTTAAATAATTCTTTTGCTTCTGAATTATTCCCGGAAGGAGAAACTTTCAACGCCATCATCGCATCGCGCCATTCCGATTTCGATTTACCAAGTCCGCCATCCAATGCTTTTACATAAGTAACGGTCGAAGCTTCATCATTACGCCACGAGAAAGAACGGGGATAATCAGGAGCATCATCAAACCCGATTGGTACGTCTTCCGAGGAAGGGTTTTTAACTATTTGCCGTAGCATTTTCCCACTCATATCGGTAACGCTCACCGTGTGCGGAAATCCATAAGCAGGCACCGAATAGGAAAAAGGTTTGTCAATGGTTTGTAGTAGCAAATAGTTTTTATCGGGCGATATACTAAAACTCCTGTAAATAGCCGGATCGCCGATATTTACTTCTTCGGTTATGGAAGTCAAAACCAATTGCGCTTTGGTGTAAAATTCGAACAGCGCTTCATCGTAACCCGATTTAATCAAATCCTGGTACGTACGTGCAGCCGTTTTTTTACCCAGGTTTTCCTGAATTACAGGGCCTTTCGGCGCAAGTGGTTTTTCCGGTACGCTTGAATTCTGCAACGTAGCTTTATAAATCAGCCGGTTGTCGTCAATCCATACAAAACTTCCGCCCAGCACAATATTCAGTGGCAACTTGTTAATACGCGTTGCAGTAAATGATATGATATCAATTACATAAAGGTCGGCTCTGTCGTAGGTGAGATTCACAAAACCGATTTTTGTCTGCGATGGACTCCATTGTAAACTGATTGCCCTCATATTGTCAGGAAGACCTTTGATTACAAATTCTTCCAGAGTATTAAGTTCTTTAAACCGCATTCCGGCAATAGTAGTCATACGGCTTTGCGCGAAATTATTCGGATTAATACGTAACCCGGCAATGCGCAATTCGGGTTCAGCCAGTTCGGCAACCGTTGGGAAAGTATTTCGCTCAAGCAATAACATCCATTTACCGGCATCATCCACACTGGCTGAAGGAACTGGTTTGGCCATTATCAGGTCATAAATATCGCTTGGCGGTAGTTTATAGGAACTTTCGTCCTGGGCTTTTAAGTGCATAATAGTAATGAGGGAAAGTAAAGTAAATATTGTTTTCATATCGGATGAATTGTTTTATTTATTGCATATTATTCGTTTATGTTCCAGTGGCGTTGGTTAATATTATAGTGTCAGGATGTGTAATCCTTTGGAATCACGGCAAATTAATGCAAATTCAAACATCCGGAAGATGTCGGATGTTCAGTTGCTAATCCTGACTTTGAGCAATAAACTCAGTTAATTTTTCGTAAAACAGCTGAACCGGAAAACCCATCACATTATAGTAACAACCTTGGATACCGGTAATTCCTATATACCCAATCCAATCCTGAATGCCATACGAACCGGCTTTGTCATAAGGTTTATACTGAGTAACATAAAATTCAATTTCGTCAGCAGTCAGTTCCCTGAACTGAACCAATGTATGCGCATGAAATACTACTTTTCGTTTCGATGATTTCAGGCAAATGCCTGTATAAACGGAATGTTGCCTGCCCGAGAGTTGCGTCAGCATTTCAATGGCTTCGCTCTTCCCTGATGGTTTCCCAATGTATTGCCCATCGAGCCACACTATGGTATCAGCGGTAACCAGTATAGCATCATCACCAATCAAAGCCTTATCATACGCATCTGCTTTCAATTCACATAAATACCTGGCAATATCTGCTCCCTGCAATTCAGAAGGGTATGTTTCTTCAACGTCAATTTCCACAAGGCTGTTGTGTAAACCCAGTGCTTTAAGTAATGCCTGCCTCCGTGGCGATTTTGATCCTAATAATAAGCTGTAGTGCTTTAATATTTCCTGGTTCATAAAACTATATTTTTGGTGTTCAGTGATTGTTGATGGAAAACGTTTTACAAATATGTAACTAAAAGATGAGAATCCCTTTTGAGATTGTAGAGCTGATTTTAAAACTGAGCTGCAATTATGGTTACTATGCCTCCAACCATAATCCATTTCAATAAGTTGCTTAATTGATGGTAATCAGTTTTGTGTACTGCCTTTTGCAGTTTAATCACGAAATATACCAATGGGATTTCAACAGTTAATACCAGCCAGAGTATTGCACTTATTTTCTCGTATTTTAACAGGAAGATTTGAGCTGCAATTAATAAAACGAATGTAAAACCAGCTAAAATCAACAATATCGTTTTTGTAAAATCAACTCCTTTTATTAGCGGTAGCGATTTACAACCGATCAGTTTGTCGCCTTCCATATCTTCCATATCTTTCACTATTTCGCGCAGTAAACTCAGCAAAAATGCGAATATACTAATAGCCGTTACAATGTTTGTAATTAGTATTGAAGCTTGTGGATTAAATGCGGAAGTCTGTTTCTCAACTACCCATGCCATGACAATTGTGCCCGCCGTCATACACGAAACAGCAATATTACCCCAAAGTAAAGTCCTTTTTAAACTTACCGCGTACCACCATGTTACTGCCAATGCTATTAAAAGTAAAGTTGCCGGTAGCCAGCTTTTCGTAGCATAGCTAAGACAGATAGCAGCGATTACAGCAATAATACTTAAAATTAAAGCAGTTGAAAATACTGATACTGATGTTATTCGATTTCCGATGTACAGTTTTTGAGGCTTGTTTATCCTGTCTGTTTCCACATCGAAATAATCATTGCTGATGTAACCGGTTGCTGCAATAATCATTGTAATAATCACCATAAGTGAATACTGCAGGTTCTCCATGCCTGCGATCATATGATATCCGGCATACACTGGAATGAAAACCAGGTAACGCAGTATAAAAAATGTGAATGCAATAATCAACAGGTTTGGTATCCTGAGCATCTGTATAATAGCGCGCATCGATGTGAATCTTTGGATATTAATTTGCCTGAAACCTGTCGTGTATTATCTGAAATGAAAAGTAAGATTTATTTTCTTTCAAAATGAGTTAAATCTCAATATTCTGAATGCAATTTACATCATACCGAAGTTTTAACACTTACCAATGATATGCATCATCATTCATCCATTTACCCTGAACTTTAAGCACTTGTTCGATAACATCGCGAACACAACCTCTACCTCCCGGCAGATGCGAAATATAAGTAGCTGATCGTTTTATTTCTTCGGCTGCGTCGGCGGGGCATGTAGGAACGCCAACCGAGAGCATGATTTCGTAATCAGGAATATCGTCGCCCATAAACAGAACATTCTCACTTTTAAGGTTGTGAGTTTCGAGATATTGATTATAAACGTCGATTTTTTTATCCACACCAAGGAAAACATCTTCAATTTTTAGTGTTTCAAATCGTCGTTTCATTGATTCGGAATAGCCACCTGAAATAATAGCAATCCGGTAATTTTTTTTAACGGCAAGCTGCATGGCATAACCATCTTTAACATTGGCAGTGCGTAACGCATCGCCCGAACTTGTTAAAACCACCGTGCCATCAGTAAGCACACCGTCATAATCAAAGATAAAAGTGTTAATGTGTAAAAGCTTTTCCTTGTAGTTCGACATATTTAGTAAGAATTTTCTATTCGTATTTTTTGATAATGATATTGGCTAACAACCTGTAAAGTTCTGCATATTCGGGAAGTGAAGCAAGTGCTTTAATATGTTTTTCGATGGTTATTGAATCATTTCGTCGTGCAGGACCGGTTTGATATTGTAAAGGATCACCTGTAACTGCTTTGTGCGAAGTTTCCATAATCAGCGGGAACAATACTTCTGGTTGCATCCCCGATAAATAGATTAACTCATTACCAATTATGTACATCAGGTTTGAATAATTGCCGGTAAATACAGCTGCAGTATGCATGAGCATCCGCTGTCGGCTGTCAGCCTCATATACTTTAGAGGATAAAATATGAGTTGCTTTTTTTAGTTCAAGTAAAGTGTCTTCCGAAGAAGCTTCAAGAAAGAAAGGGACTTCACTCAACGAAACCTGAATTTCTTTTGACATGGTTTGCAACGGATACAGAACACCGTATTGTTTAAAGATGCCCTGAAAAATATTCATATTTACCGATCCGGCAGTGTGTACCACTATACCATCATATTCTCCGATGGAACGGGCAACCAGCTCTATTGCACTATCAGTAACAGCAATAATGATAAGATCGGCTTTAATGGTTAGATACATTATTTCGCTATAAGCCACCGAACCACACGAGTAGGCCAGAGTTTGGGCATTAGCAAAATTCCGGCTCCAGATGCCGGATATATTGAACCCATTTAATGACAGATTTCTTGCAAGATTTGTAGCAACATTTCCTGTTCCTGCTATGGCGATATTTTTAATGCTTTTCATTGTGGCTCATGAAAGATTTTGCAGGCTTTATGTAGTTGTATTTCGTAAAGGGTAACAATAGTTGCAGCTATGTTAACCTGATTCTTATAAAGGTTCACTTAAATCATTGAAGTAGGTATTTTTGTCCCGGATTAAAAGCATAGTTTGCAATCACAAAATACTTCCAATCCGGAACAACTATTCCAATACCAGTTTAAAACATTCTCTCTGATTATTTTTTCGCTGCAGGTTCACTCTCTTTTCGAATGGTTCTGCGCATTAAGGCATACGTTAAGCCACTGAACAAAATTACAATACCAAGCCATAATACAGCAATGTATGGGAAAATAATGGCTTTCAATACTATGTAATCCTGTTGCCTTTCGTAAATCCCTATTTGTATAGCTTGCGAATCGGTTGCAACACCTTCAAAACGCAGTTTCATGCCTAGCGATTCTATTAACCCATCGGTTCTTTTCAGCTCGCCTTTCACTATTTCATACTTAGCTTCGGTTTCTGTCATACCCGACTTCATACTGAAAATTTTGAATTTCGCTGTAATACTGGCATTATTCACGTCGTCATTTTCCATCACACTTACTATTTCATCAAGTATAACGAAACTCCGTTCAATCACAAGTGTGTCCTTAATATTCATAGGTTGCACCCCCGAACTGCTGAAACCATCAGCATCAGCAGTGCCGGTACTTTCCTGGGCAAAACTCAGGTAAGTGTATATATCTTTATCGAGAAAATGTTTTGTATCCGGATTGTAAACGTTCCCCATCCGGGAGTTCCTGTTTAAAGAAGGATAAACAGAGAAGTCTATTTTCCCGGTTCCCGCATCCTTCATTTTTACAAAATCTACCTTGTAAAAAGTTTCACTTCCTTTGGTGGTTGCATCAGTATATGTTACCATATATTTCCCCATTGGTTGACCAATGCCTTTCATCAGAACGAGGTTCTCCGTATTGTCTTCGCTGCTGCCAAGGTCGAATCCTGAAGTATTTTTCGATATAATCTGTGGATTACTGAAAGCAAGCACTACGCCAAGTAGGAAAATTGTGAATCCGACATGGGTAAATGCGGCTCCTACATTGGAGGTTTTGCGTATATAACTTATGATGAAATCAACAGAAACAACTGACGCTAACAAAATACTGAATAACAGTATAATACGGCTGATGCCCGAAACCTGATCGCCTATAGCCATCAAAATGGTTAATATAGCAGCAATAACACTTGAAATAAGAATTTTACGAATAAAAATCTTAATATTATTCTGACCATAACTCAGGTATTGACTAATCGCTATAGCTAATAATATAACGATTGTAAAAGGCATCTGCCAGGTATTGTAAAAGTTGATGTTATCAATAGGAGGGGCTATATTAGTTCCAAAAATTTTATTAAAAACGGGTATCGAAGTTGTAGCAATGATTTGAAATCCCGATAAGAGCATTACAATTCCTCCGATCAGCATCCAGAATTCGCGGGTCATTATTTCATCGCTATCCTTTTTGGGAAATGCTTTCTTTCTGTTCAGCAACAAAATCATTGGTAAAATTAAAAACAGACCATTGAAAAACAACATCTGTGCAGCTAAAGCATTTACTCCGAATGAATGAACCGAAGTTTCGCCGAGCACACCGCTTCGGGTAAGGTAGGTAGCATAAAGTACAAAAAACCAGGATAATATGGTGAAGAAATAGGTAGTAGCATAGGTGTTATGCCTTTTCTTTACAATTATCATGCTGTGAAGTGTTGCAACGAGCAACAGCCAGGGAACAAGAGAAGCGTTTTCGACAGGATCCCAGGCCCAGAAACCACCGAAAGTAAGTGATTCATATGCCCAACGGCCGCCGAGAATAATTCCGTTTCCTAAGGTAAGAATAGCAGCAATCGTCCATGGAATAGCCGGTTTTAACCAGGAGTGATATTCTTTCCGCCATAGCGAAGCTATTGCAAAACTAACAGGAACAAGAGCAACGGCGTACCCGAGAAAAAGTGAAGGTGGGTGTATAACCATCCAAATATTTTCAAGCAACGGATTCAATCCGTTACCATCAATAAGGTACATGAGATAATTCGCTTCCTTAAAAAGCTCTTCTTCCGCATTTTGAGGCATATTCCGCAACAATTCAAAAGGACTTCCCCCAATACTGAAACTTCCCAGATCCAATCCCAGAACCATCGAAACAAGGAAAAATTGTCCGATCGCAAATACAGGCATCACCCAGGCTTTCCATTCCTTAGCAGTATAAAGTAATAGTAAACCGATAATGCCCTGGAATAATGCCCATATAAGGTAAGAGCCTTCCTGTCCTGCCCAGAAACAGGATATCAGGAATTTTGTGGCCATACCTTTTGACGAATACTGCCATACGTACGAATATTCGAAATAATGGTTACCAATTAGGTAATACAGACTGCCAATCGCTCCAAGCAACGTGATAAAATGCAACCAGTAAAAATTTCCGGCAAGTTTGGAATACAATACTTTCTTCTCTGCTTTTTTTATAGAGAAAAAGTATAAAAGTGCTGATGCAACCAATGATAAAATGCTGAGCCAGATAAAGATACGGCCTAAATTGCCGACTATAAGGTGTTCTCCAACGTATTGTATGTTCATGTAGGTATCTATATAAGTTTATGCTACAAAAGTATGCTTAATATCCAAAATACTGAAGGCTTGTGCTTATTTGGAATGTAAAAATGTGTTAAGTTTCTGATACAGTATGAGTTGTATACTGGTCGAAACGAATTCTCTATATAACTGTGCGATGAAAACAGCTATCTTTGATAATATTTAATTAATATTGCGTTTAGTTAATCGAGATACAAACAGTCATGGAAATAAAAATTGTTGAAGTAAACTCCCGCAAACTGCTCCGCATCTTTATCCATCTGCCGGCAAAACTGCACAAGAACGAGACGAACTGGATGCCTACCATTTATTCCGACGACTGGAGCTTTTTTAACCCGAAAAAGAACCATCAGTTCGATTCCTGCGATACCATTATGGCTCTTGCCATGCAGAATGGGAAACCTGTTGGTCGTATTATGGGGATAATTCATAATACGTATAATACTTTACGGAAAGAGAATACCGCAAGGTTCGGATATTTTGATTCAATCGATAGCCCGGAAGTATCTCATTCTCTCTTTGCTTTTATACAGGATTGGGTAATTCAAAAAGGTAAAACTCTTCTTGTTGGCCCGTACGGCTTCTCCGATAAAGATATACAAGGGTTGCTTATCGACGGTTTTGATCAATTGCCTCTTATCGATTCGGCATGCAATCCTCCTTATATTGTTAAGCTTGTTGAAAATGAAGGTTTTGTGAAGGAAATAGATTGTATGACATACAGATTTCCAGTAAACCTTGCCCTTCCGGAATTGTATTATCGCATCGTGCAACGCGCAAATTACAGCAATCACACACAACTTATTGAGTTTACCTCTCGCAGGCAGTTAAAGCCTTATATTGTTCCTGTATTGGAGTTAGTTAATAAAACGTATAACCACTTATATGGTTTTGTTCCCATGTCGGAAACGGAAATTCATGAACTGGCATCGCGTTACCTTCCTATTATAGATCCCCGTTTTGTCAAAATAATTGAAAAAGAGGGAGAGGTTATTGCTTTTATTATTGCGATCCCTAATCTTACAGAAGGTATTCGGAAATCGCGTGGATATCTTTTCCCAATAGGCGTTTTCCAGATATTACTGGCGTCCAAGCGAACCAGGCAGCTTGATTTGATGCTTGGAGCCGTTCGCCGCGATTTTCAGGGAACCGGTATCGAAATTGTGATGGGTATCAGTCTTATCGAATCCGCTCGTAAAGCTGATTTTAAAGATATTGAAGCACATCTTATTCTTGAGAATAATTATAAAATGCGAGCGGAGATTGAGCGGCTCAAAGTGCCTGTAAATAAAAGGTTCAGGGTTTACCGGAAAGAATTGTAGCAATTTACTGACAGAGTTTCACTTTAAGTCAAACTTAATTAAACTGCCAGTTGGCACACATCTTAATTTTCTAATGCGTGTCGGTACAAGTTTTGGTACTAAAAAAAATCAAAACGCAGAAAATAAATTTGCGAAATATTTCCTGTTCCAGTTTCAAACTTATTGTATATATGAGAATTAATTAAGCAGGATTTGGGCCACACACGCCACAAATTTTGACACGCGCGAACAGAGAGTACATTGATTCCAGCGGAAAACCTGTGCTTGTCGAAAACATCCTCATTGATTATGAGTTACTTTACTAAGTGTATAAGCATCTGGTAAATTTTAACGTGGATTGATGTTAAAGTAAATATTTCGAAATAAATACCTGATAATTAAAAACATTTTCTACCTTTGCACCCCTTAAAATTCAATTTAATAATCACTTAATCGAAAGGAAGTTTATCCATTATGATCATTGTTCCTGTAAAAGAAGGCGAAAGCATTGACCGCTCGCTGAAGAAACTGAAACGTAAATTCGAAAAAACTGGTGTTGTAAAAGAACTGCGCAACCGCCAGAAATTTACAAAACCTTCAATCGTACGTCGCGAAGAAATTCGTCACGCCATTTACATCCAACAGCTTCAGCAGCAGCAGGAATTGTAATCAATCCGGAATTTATTCCGGAAAGCGGGAAGTAATACTTGCTATTCTCATACTATTGTTGTACTTTTAACGTTAGTTAATTACTGCAATTCAGAGAGCAAAGATTATTTCCTGTTTTAGTTTCATCGATGCTGAAGGACAAATATATAGACTACCTGCGATTTGAGAAGCGTTATTCGACGCATACTATTCTGGCATATAATACTGACCTGGATGATTTTTCCGGGTTCCTTTCAAATCAATATGATATTTCCGACCTCTTACAAGCTGATCACACCCTGATCCGCTCATGGCTTATTTCGCTTATCGATCGTAAAATTTCAACACGATCCGTTAACCGCAAACTTTCTTCCATCAAATCATTTTACCGGTATTGTCAAAGGCAGGGCTTGCTCAGCAGCAACCCGATGCTTAAAGTGGTTGCTCCACGTACTTCAAAGCAGCTTCCTGTGTTTCTTACCCACGATAATCTGGAAAATTTACTGCAAAACGTGGCTTTTGAAGATTCCTACGAAGGAACACGCGATAAAATGATACTCACTTTGTTTTATGCCACCGGCATTCGTCGGGCTGAATTGGTTCAGATAAATATTTCTGACCTCGACCTTAATTCAGGAACACTCAAGGTAACGGGGAAGCGGAACAAGGAGAGAATAGTTCCCATTGGTGAGCAAGTGATCATTCAGACGAAAGAATACTTATATGAAAGGAATCGCTTTTTATCTGAAAATAAAGCAGTAACCGAAAACAATTGCACGTCACTTTTTGTTACTTCCAAAGGATTACAGGCGTATCCTAAACTCATTTATAATATAGTTCACAAACACCTTTCGGAAATTGCATCCAACCATAAACTTAGCCCGCATGTACTCAGGCATACTTTTGCCACACACATGCTCGACGACGGAGCCGATCTGAATGCAATCAAAGAAATACTTGGCCATTCAAGCCTGGCAGCTACCCAGGTATATACGCACAACACTATTGAAAAATTGAAAACAATCTACAAACAGGCCCATCCAAGGGCATAAACAAAAGGAGGACTCATGAAAGTTAACATTAATGCAGTGCATTTTAAAACCGACAAAAAACTCGATACATTTATTATTGAGAAGGTAGAGAAGTTGTCGGACTTGTATGATGGTATAATCGGAAGCGAAGTAACGCTAAGGGTTAACAACAGCGAAGATCATGATAATAAAATAGCCGAGATACGGTTATTGGTTCCCGGAAACGATCTTTTTGCAAAAAAACAAAGCAAATCTTTCGAAGAAGCTACTGATATTGCGGTAGATGCACTTCGTAAGCAACTAACCAAACATAAAGAGAAGCAAAGAGGGGAATAAAAATAATTAAAAATATTTTTACCACTTGTTTGGTAATTCAAATTAAGTGCGTACATTTGCAGTCCTTTTCAAAAAGGACTGCTTTTTTGTGATAAAGGGGAGCTGTAAAGAGTTGATTATAGGATTGTTAGAGTTACATTAACACTGAAAGCCTGCTTAATACGCTCTTTTGCAGAGAAATTTAAAAAGGCCGATGTAGCTCAGTTGGTAGAGCAGCTGATTTGTAATCAGCTGGTCGGGGGTTCGAGTCCCTCCATCGGCTCCAGTTCATCGAAATGATTTGATTAAAAATTACCGGGGGGGATACCAGAGCGGTCAAATGGGGCAGACTGTAAATCTGTTGGCTAAGCCTTCGGAGGTTCGAATCCTCCTCCCCCCACTTTATTAATTTGATAATGCGATAATGTGTTAATGCGATAATGTGTTTTTGAAGTAAATCAGCACATTAGCATATTAAAACATTATCACATTATTTATGCGGAAGTAGCTCATTTGGTAGAGCGATAGCCTTCCAAGCTATAGGTGGCGGGTTCGAGCCCCGTCTTCCGCTCAACAATAGCCTTTGTAGCTCAGGGGTAGAGTACTTCCTTGGTAAGGAAGGGGTCATGAGTTCAATTCTCATCAAAGGCTCTGATTTTTCAGTTAAAATCAATATAAAAAGTTAAAACAATAAACATTAATTAAAATGGCAAAAGAAAAATTCGATCGTTCAAAACCGCACGTTAACGTAGGTACTATTGGTCATATTGACCATGGTAAGACTACTCTTACTGCAGCTATTACATTGGTTCTGGCTGATAAAGGTTTGTCAGAATATCGTTCATTCGACTCAATCGACAACGCTCCTGAAGAAAAGGAACGTGGTATTACTATTAATACTGCTCACGTTGAGTATTCAACTGCCCTACGTCACTATGCTCACGTTGACTGTCCTGGTCACGCTGACTATATTAAAAACATGGTAACTGGTGCAGCTCAAATGGATGGTGCTATCATCGTTGTTGCTGCTACTGACGGCCCTATGCCTCAGACCCGCGAGCACATCCTGCTTGCACGTCAGGTAGGTGTACCCCAGTTGGTTGTTTTCATGAACAAGGTTGACCTTGTTGATGATGAAGAACTCCTGGACCTGGTTGAAATGGAAATCCGCGAACTGCTTACCTTCTATGGTTTTGATGGTGACAACGTTCCTGTAATCCGTGGATCAGCTCTTGGCGGACTCAACAAAGAGCCAAAATGGGTTGATAAAATCATGGAACTGATGGATGCAGTTGATACCTACATTCCATTACCAACACGCGCAAGAGATAAAGACTTCCTGATGCCGATTGAAGACGTGTTCTCAATCACAGGTCGTGGTACTGTTGCTACCGGTCGTATTGAATCAGGTATTATCCACGTTGGTGATCCTGTTGAAATCGTTGGTATGGGTGCTGAAAAACTGAAATCAGTTTGTACCGGTGTTGAAATGTTCCGTAAGCTCCTCGATCAGGGTGAAGCCGGTGACAACGCAGGTTTACTCCTCCGTGGTATTGATAAAGAAACCATCCGTCGTGGTATGGTTATCATCAAACCAGGTACAGTTCATCCTCACAAGCACTTCAAAGCTGAAGTGTATATCCTGAAGAAAGAAGAAGGCGGACGGCATACTCCATTCCAGAATAAATATCGTCCACAGTTCTACTTCAGAACAACCGACGTTACAGGTGAGATCACACTTCCTGCCGGAGTTGAAATGATTATGCCAGGTGATAATATCACAATTGAAGTTATGCTGATCAGCGAAATCGCAATGACCAAAAACCTCCGTTTTGCTATCCGTGAAGGTGGCCGTACAGTAGGTGCAGGTCAGGTAACTGAAATTCTTGACTAAAAAAAATACGAGTTGGAATCTCATGCCTGAGATTCCAACTCTGCCTTTTTAATTAATGTTATTAATGTCTGGCCTGTTCCAGGTAATCCTGCAACAGGCTTAGGCTATACGGGTGTAGCTCAATTGGTAGAGTGGCGGTCTCCAAAACCGTAGGCTGTGGGTTCGACCCCTACCACCCGTGCTAAATATTAGACCATATGGCAAATAATAGATTCGTAGAGTACGTCAAAGAAAGTTACGACGAACTCATGCATAAAGTTTCATGGCCAACATGGAGCGAATTGCAGAATAGTGCAGTAGTTGTATCAGTTGCTTCCCTGATGATTGCACTTGTGGTTTTTATAATGGATAAATCGTTTGAGACAATTCTCCAGCAGTTTTATACATTGTTTTAACCTTTATTATTGTTTAAGTCTATTATTTAGTGGTAACCAACCTTTAATTCACCATCCGGCATGGGCGAACAAGTGAAAAAGTGGTATGTGGTGAGAGCCATCAGCGGGAATGAGAAGAAGGTGAAAATATACCTTGAAAGTGAGATCAGTCGTCTCAATTTAGGGGATTATATTTCACAAGTCCTCATCCCAACTGAAAAAGTCTATCTGGTACGTAACGGTAAAAAAGTGAGCAAGGAGCGTAGCTACCTGCCCGGTTATGTTTTAATCGAAGCTGTTCTTACAGGAGAGATACCACACATTATTCGCAATATCCCCGGGGTATTAGGTTTTCTTGGCTCGAAAGATCAACCTGTACCCTTAAGACAAGCCGAAGTAAACAGAATACTTGGCAAGGTTGACGAGCTCTCCGAGCAAGGCGCCGAGTTCAGTATTCCGTATATTGTTGGTGAAACGGTAACTGTCATTGATGGACCATTCAACAGTTTCAGCGGAATCATTGAAGAAATCAATGAGGAAAAGAAGAAACTGAAAGTAATGGTAAAAATCTTTGGCCGTAAAACTCCATTGGAACTTTCGTTTACGCAGGTTGCAAAGGAATCGTAGGTAGTTACCTGTTTCCGCATTACAAATCCTTTAAGAAAACAAAAGATGGCAAAAGAAGTTGCTGGATTAATTAAACTGCAAATTAAAGGTGGCGCGGCTAATCCTTCACCTCCGGTAGGACCTGCATTAGGTTCGAAAGGTGTGAATATTATGGAGTTCTGTAAACAGTTCAATGCACGTACACAGGATAGGGCCGGTAAGGTTACCCCTGTAGTGATCACCGTTTACAAGGACAAGTCGTTTGATTTTATTGTTAAAACGCCTCCTGTTGCCGTTCAACTCCTTGAAGTGACTAAGCAGAAAAGCGGATCGGCCGAACCAAACCGTAAAAAGGTTGCTTCGGTTACGTGGGACCAGGTCAAAGAAATTGCTGAAGGCAAAATGGAAGACCTCAACTGTTTCACACTCGAATCCGCTATGCGCATGGTTGCAGGTTCTGCCCGTAGTATGGGTATTACTGTACAAGGCGAATTCCCAAAGATGTAAAGCTGATCGGGAGATCAGGCTTTCATGAATTAAAAATGTGTTATTACCATTAACCTTACGTAAAATGGCTAAATTGACAAAAAATCAAAAACTGGCTTTAGCTAAATACGACAAGGACGCTACCTATACACTAGCTGATGCTGCCCGTATTGTCAAAGACATTACTACTTCAAAATTCGACGCTTCTGTTGATATTGACGTACGTCTTGGAGTTGACCCGCGAAAAGCCAACCAGATGGTCAGAGGTATCGTAACCTTGCCGCATGGAACCGGGAAAACAATTAGTGTTCTCGTGCTCTGTACTCCTGAAAAGGAAGAAGAAGCAAAAGCTGCCGGAGCTGATTATGTTGGCCTTGACGAGTATATCCAGAAGATTAAAGAAGGCTGGACTGACGTTGACGTTATTATTACAATGCCTAGCATTATGCCCAAAGTTGGTGCTCTTGGCCGCATACTTGGTCCCCGTGGCCTTATGCCGAACCCCAAGACCGGTACCGTTACAATGGATGTAGGCAAAGCTGTGCAGGAAGTGAAAGCCGGTAAAATCGACTTCAAAGTTGATAAATTCGGTATCATTCATGCGGGTATAGGCAAAGTATCTTTTGAACAGGAAAAACTTATCGAAAATGCTAAAGAACTTTTGGCAACCATCGTTAAGCTGAAACCCTCTTCATCCAAAGGTACTTATGTAAAAAGCGTGTTCATGTCGAGTACTATGAGTCCTGGTGTACGTATCGATGAAAAATCGGTCAAATAATAATTCCGGTAACAATAAGTACTTGATCTTTAAAGAACAAAAATCGCTATGAAAAGAGAAGACAAGCATCAACTCATAGGAACCCTTACAGAAAAACTGCAAGCAGCCAAGTATCTGTACATTACAGATATTTCAGATATGAACTCTGAAAATACAAGCAAGCTTCGCCGTCTATGTTTCAAAAGGGAAGTAGAGTTGGTCGTAGTTAAAAACGCGTTGCTGCAAAAAGCAATGGAAAAGTCCGGTAAGGACTTTGGACCTCTGTACGATGTTCTGAAAGGTCATACCTCAATTATGATCGCCGACCAGGGAAGTACTCCTGCCAAGCTGATCAAAGAATTCAGGAAAACATCCGATAAACCAAAACTCAAAGGCGCTTTCGTAGAAGAAATGACTTTTGTAGGTGATAATCAACTTGACGCTCTCATCGCAATTAAGACTAAAAATGAACTTATTGCCGATATTATTTTAGCGCTCAACACTCCTGCACGCAATGTTATTTCAGCACTGCAATCAGGTGGACAAAAATTATCAGGTGTATTGAAGACCTTGTCCGAACGTCCTGAATAAACTCAGGTCAACGAACAAAATGAATTAATCAATTATTGTAAAACACTAAAAAAAACAAATAAAATGGCAGACTTGAAAGCTTTCGCTGAACAGTTAGTTAATCTGACAGTAAAAGAAGTAAATGAGCTTGCTCAGATACTTAAGAACGAATACGGAATCGAACCAGCAGTAGCAGCAGCAGCAGTAGCTGTAGCAGCAAGTGGTGATGCACCCGTAGTTGAAGAACAAACATCATTCGATGTTATCCTTAAGCACCCGGGCCAGGCTAAATTGGCAGTTGTTAAACTTGTAAAAGAATTAACAAGCCTTGGTCTGAAAGAAGCAAAAGATTTAGTTGACGCAGCTCCAAAAGCGCTGAAAGAAGGTGTTACCAAGGACGAAGCAAACGCCCTGAAACAACAACTCGAAGACGCAGGTGCAGAAGTTGAGATAAAGTAAATATTGCTATTTAGACTACAATTACCAAACTGACTTCTTATTCCTGCTTTACGCGTGAATAAGTAGTCAGTTTTCTTCCCGATTTTCATATCGGGATTAATTGTTTAAAAATACTTTGTTTATTTAAATCTTAAACTTCATGGCTTTGGCTACACAAAAAACTGAACGGTTTAGCTTCGGGACCTCGAAAATCAAATCAGAATACCCTGATTTTCTCGAAGTGCAAATAAAGTCTTTCCAGGACTTCTTTCAACTGGAGACAAATCCTGACAATCGCGTAAATGAAGGCCTGTTCAAGGTGTTCTCGGAAAACTTCCCGATTACCGATGCCAGGAATAATTTTGTTCTCGAGTTTTTGGATTATTTTATCGATCCTCCCCGTTATTCCATCGAGGAGTGTATCGAAAGAGGGCTCACTTACAGCGTTCCTCTTAAAGCAAAATTAAAACTCTTCTGTACCGATCCCGAGCACGAAGATTTCGAAACTATTATCCAGGACGTCTATCTGGGTATGATCCCGTATATGACTCCTAAAGGCACATTCGTTGTGAATGGAGCCGAAAGGGTTGTTGTTTCGCAGTTGCATCGTTCGCCCGGTGTATTTTTCGGTACAAGTTTTCATACCAACGGCCAGCAGCTTTACTCGGCCAGGATTATCCCTTTCAAAGGTTCCTGGATGGAGTTCACTACTGACATTAACCATGTGATGTACGCGTACATCGACAGGAAGAAAAAATTACCTGTAACAACGCTCTTACGGGCAATTGGTTATGAAAGCGATAAGGACATTCTCGAAATCTTTAACCTCGCCGAGGAAATTAAAGTAAGCAAAGCCGGATTGAAAAAATATGTCGGCCGTAAGCTTGCTGCAAGGGTTCTCAGGACCTGGATCGAAGATTTTGGTGATGAGGATACAGGCGAAGTTGTTTCCATTGAGCGTACTGACGTAATTATTGATCGCGAAACAATTCTTGACAATAATCATATTGATATGATTGTTGATTCAGGCGCTAAATCAATTTTACTTCACCGCGATGATATCAACGCGCAGGATTTTTCCATCATTTTCAATACCCTTCAAAAGGATACTGCCAACAGCTCGAAAGAAGCTGTTGAATATATATACCGGCAGTTACGTAACGCTGAGCCACCCGATGAGGAAACAGCACGCGGCATTATCGAGAAACTGTTTTTCTCTGATAAACGTTACGATTTGGGTGATGTAGGACGTTACAGGATCAACAAAAAACTGTCACTTGAAATTCCTCTCGAAACAAAGGTTCTCACCAAAGAAGACCTTATTTCGATTATCAAATATTTAATTGGTCTTATCAATTCGAAAACTGAGGTTGATGATATCGATCACCTTAGCAACCGTCGTGTTCGTACGGTTGGTGAACAATTGTACAACCAGTTCGGTGTTGGTCTGGCCCGTATGGCACGTACCATCAGGGAGCGTATGAATGTACGCGACAATGAGGTATTTACGCCAATGGATCTTATTAATGCCAAAACACTTTCGAGTGTTATCAACTCGTTTTTTGGAACAAACCAGTTGTCGCAGTTCATGGACCAGACCAACCCGCTGAGCGAAATAGCTCACAAGCGGAGGGTGTCGGCTCTTGGACCAGGCGGTCTTTCGCGTGAAAGAGCCGGTTTCGAAGTACGCGACGTTCACTATACTCACTACGGTCGTCTTTGTACGATCGAAACTCCTGAAGGTCCTAATATTGGTCTTATCTCTTCACTATGCGTGTTTGCGAAGATCAATAAACTTGGATTTATCGAAACTCCATACAAGACAGTTACAAACGGCAAGGTTGACCTGGCCGAAACTATGTACCTGAGTGCGGAGGAGGAAGAAAATAAGATTATTGCTCAGGCAACCACTGATATGGATGATTCGGGTAATTTCAGGGATGCTAAGGTTAAGGTACGTTACCTCGCCGATTATCCTCTGATTGAAAAAGAGAAGGTTGACCTTATCGACATTGCTCCTAACCAGATCGCTTCCATAGCTGCTTCGCTTATCCCGTTCCTCGAACATGATGATGCCAACCGTGCTCTCATGGGATCGAACATGATGCGCCAGGCTGTACCGCTTCTCAATCCCGAAAGGCCTATTGTAGGTACCGGAATCGAAGCACGTGTTGCTCAGGATTCACGCGTACTTATCAATGCCGAAGGCGATGGTATAGTCGAATACGTGGATTCGGTTCAGATTGTGATCCGTTACGCACGCCTAGAAGAAGAAAGACTTGTTAGCTTTGACGAAGATGTTAAAGTGTACAACCTCACCAAGTTTGCACGTACCAACCAGAATACCTGTATGAACCTCAGGCCTATCGTCCGCAAAGGTGATAAGGTTAAAAAGGGCCAGGTGCTTTGCGAAGGTTATGCAACACAGGCAGGTGAACTTGCTCTGGGTCGTAACCTGATGGTGGCATTCATGCCCTGGAAAGGTTACAATTTTGAGGATGCTATCGTTATCAGCGAACGCGTTGTTAAGGAAGATATTTTCACTTCACTGCATATTGAAGAATTTACTTTGGAAGTTCGTGACACCAAACGCGGTGTTGAAGAACTTACCAATGATATTCCAAACGTAAGCCAGGAAGCTACAAAGGATCTTGACGAAAGCGGTTTGATCCGTATTGGCGCCGAAGTAAACGAAGGAGATATTTTAATCGGAAAGATTACCCCGAAAGGCGAAAGCGATCCGACTCCTGAGGAAAAACTTCTACGTGCGATCTTTGGTGACAAAGCCGGCGACGTTAAAGATGCTTCATTAAAAGCACCTCCTTCGATGAAGGGCGTTGTTATCAGCAAAAAACTTTTCTCGAGAGTTGTTAAGGACAAAAAACTTAAGGCTAAAGAGAAAGATTTTGTAAAGGAACTTGATGAGGAATTCTCAAAAAGTACTACCGATCTCAAACAGAAATTAGTGGATAAACTGACTGTTCTGGTTAGCGGTAAAACCTCGCAAGGCGTTTACAATAACTTCAAAAATGAAATGGTTCCCAAAAAGGTGAAATTCACCCAGAAAATGTTAATGGGAATTGATTTCATCAACGTGAATCCTAACAAATGGACTACCGATAAAGATGTTAATGAGCTCATCAAACAGCTTATCAACAACTTCATCATAAAGTACAAGGAAATTCTGGGTGTTTACAACCGTAAGAAATTCGTTGCAACTGTAGGTGATGAATTGCCAAACGGTATCGTTCAGATGGCAAAGGTTTATGTTGCCAAAAAACGTAAGTTGAAAGTAGGGGATAAGATGGCAGGCCGCCACGGGAACAAAGGTATTGTTGCACGTATTGTACGTGAAGAAGACATGCCTTTCCTCGAAGACGGAACACCAGTTGACATCGTACTTAACCCGCTGGGCGTACCTTCGCGTATGAACCTGGGCCAGATTTACGAAACTGTACTCGGCTGGGCCGGAGCTAAAATGGGCGTTCATTTTGCAACACCTATTTTTGACGGAGGTTCAAACGACCAGATCAACGACCTTATGGCGAAAGCCGGTTTACCTGAAAACGGTAAGGTTTTCCTCTATGACGGTGGAACCGGGGAACGTTTTGATCAGACTGCAACAGTCGGTTACATCTATATGCTGAAACTTCACCATATGGTTGACGACAAGATGCACGCACGTTCAATCGGACCATATTCACTTATCACACAGCAGCCACTCGGAGGTAAAGCTCAGTTCGGCGGTCAGCGTTTCGGTGAAATGGAAGTCTGGGCTCTGGAAGCTTTCGGTGCAGCCAACATACTGCAGGAAGTTCTCACAGTTAAATCTGACGACGTTGTCGGAAGAGCAAAAGCATACGAAGCCATTGTTAAAGGCGAAAATATGCCAATCCCGGGTATCCCCGAATCATTCAATGTACTTGTTCACGAGCTCCGGGGCTTAGGTCTCAGCGTAAGCTTCGAATAAATATTCTTTCGGCCGCAAAGCATCATGTTTCACGACATGATGCTTTGACCGGCTCTGAATTATTTAGAGTGAAACAAAAGTAATTTTAATCGTTAATCCTTTCTTGATATATGGCTTTCAGAAAAGAAAATACAGCCGCTAACAAATTTTCCAGGATCAGGATAAGTCTCGCTTCCCCTGAATCAATCCTTGAAAGATCAAGCGGCGAAGTCCTTAAACCCGAGACTATAAACTATAGAACATACAAACCTGAAAGGGACGGATTGTTCTGTGAGCGCATTTTCGGTCCTGTGAAGGATTGGGAATGTCATTGCGGGAAATACAAGCGGATCCGATACAAAGGTATTGTCTGCGACCGTTGCGGTGTGGAAGTAACAGAGAAAAAAGTTCGTCGCGAACGCATGGGACACATCCAATTGGTTGTTCCTGTGGCTCATATCTGGTATTTCCGTTCCTTGCCGAATAAAATCGGCGCATTGCTTGGAGTTCCCTCCAAAAAGCTTGATTCAATTATATACTATGAAAGGTATGTAATTATCCAAGCTGGTGTTCTTGCTTCGGAAGGGCTTAAAACCCTTGATTTTATTACCGAAGAAGAATATTTTGATTATCTTGACAAATTGCCTAAAGATAACCAGTACCTCGACGAAAGCGATCCAAACAAGTTTATCGCAAAAATGGGTGCTGAAGCACTTGTTGATTTACTTGCCCGCCTCGACTTGGATCAGATGTCGTACGACCTTCGTCACAAGGCAAATACCGAAACTTCGCAGCAGAGGAAAATGGAAGCGCTCAAACGTCTCCAGGTTTACGAATCATTCCGCGATGCTCAAACACGCGGTGAGAACAAGCCTGAATGGATGATTGTAAAAGTGGTTCCTGTTATTCCACCTGAATTGCGTCCTTTGGTTCCTTTGGATGGCGGTCGTTTCGCAACCAGCGATTTAAATGACCTTTATCGTAGGGTTATTATTCGTAACAATCGTTTGAAACGCCTAATCGAAATTAAAGCTCCTGATGTGATCATGCGTAACGAAAAACGTATGCTCCAGGAAGCTGTTGATTCACTTTTTGACAACTCACGCAAGGCAAGTTCGGTTAAGACTGAATCAAATCGCGCGCTGAAATCACTGAGCGACAGCTTAAAAGGAAAGCAAGGTCGTTTCCGTCAGAACTTGCTTGGTAAACGTGTTGACTATTCAGGTCGTTCGGTTATTGTTGTAGGCCCTGAATTGAAACTGCACGAATGCGGACTTCCTAAAGATATGGCTTCGGAGTTATTCAAGCCGTTTATCATCCGCAAAATGTTGGAGCGCGGTATTGTAAAAACCGTGAAATCAGCCAAGAAAATTGTTGACCGCAAGGATCCAGTTGTTTGGGAAATCCTCGAAAATATCTTAAAAGGACATCCTGTTATGCTCAACCGTGCTCCTACACTGCACAGGTTAGGTATCCAGGCTTTCCAGCCAAAACTTATTGAAGGAAAGGCAATTCAATTGCATCCTTTGGTTTGTACAGCTTTCAATGCCGACTTCGACGGTGACCAGATGGCCGTGCATCTTCCTTTAGGAAATGCCGCTATCCTGGAAGCACAGGTTCTGATGCTTGCTTCGCATAACATCCTGAACCCTGCCAACGGTGCGCCTATCACTGTTCCTTCGCAGGACATGGTTTTGGGTCTTTATTACATCACCAAAGGCCGTAAAACAGAACCGGGTCATATCATGAAAGGTGAAGGAATGAGTTTCTATTCACCCGAAGAGGTTATCATCGCTTATAATGAGAGGGTGATTGACCTGCATGCATGGATCAAGGTAAGAATACCTGTTGAAGAAAATGGTGTAAGAGTTGAGAAGCTTCTCGAAACCACAGTAGGCCGTGTGCTTTTCAACCAGATAGTACCTGAAGAATATGGATTCATCAACCAGCTTCTGACCAAGAAATCACTGCGTGATATTATTGGCGACCTGCTGAAGAAAACAGGTACTGCAAAAGCAGCCCGTTTCCTTGATGATATCAAGGCTTTAGGATTTACAATGGCTTTCAAAGGTTGTCTTTCATTCAACCTGGGTGATGTTCTTGTTCCGAAACTGAAGGAAGAACTGATTCATAAAGCCAATATCGAAGTTGAAGAAGTAATGAGTAACTATAATATGGGTTTCATTACTAACAACGAGCGTTACAACCAGATTATTGACATCTGGACACATACCAACTCAAACCTTACCAAAAAGGTAATGAGTGATCTGGCCACCGACAACCAGGGATTTAATCCGGCATATATGATGCTTGATTCAGGAGCCCGTGGATCGAAGGAGCAGATAAGGCAGCTTTCTGGTATGCGCGGACTGATGGCCAAACCACAGAAATCAGGTCAAACCGGGGGTGAAATTATCGAAAACCCTATTCTTTCGAACCTGAAAGAAGGACTTTCGGTACTTGAGTACTTTATCTCAACTCACGGTGCACGTAAAGGTCTTGCCGATACTGCTCTTAAAACAGCTGATGCCGGTTATCTTACCCGTCGTTTGGTTGACGTTGCCCAGGACGTAATTATTTCGGAACCCGATTGCGGTACACTTCGCGGACGTGTTACATCTGCTCTCAAGAAAAATGAAGAACTTGTAGAATCTCTCTACGATCGTATTCTTGGCCGTGTTACGCTTCATGATATTTATCATCCTCATACCGGCGAACTTATAGCTTCCGCTGGTCATGAACTCACAGAGGAAATCTGCACGATTATTGAAGATTCGCCCATCGAATCCGTAGAAATCCGTTCAGTACTTACCTGCGAATCAAAACAAGGTGTTTGCGCAAGATGCTATGGTCGTAACCTGGCAACAGGCCGTATGGTCCAGAAAGGTGAAGCTGTAGGTGTTATTGCTGCACAGTCGATCGGTGAACC
>JBBSDG010000014.1:0-28271 GCA_038249635.1 Bacteroidales bacterium
GAAATTGCCCGCCAGCTCAGGATATCGCCTTCAGCAATCGGAGTTGATATACTGCTGTTAGATGCCGAAGATTATGGAGCTCCTCAGGATGCCGGTTATACTGGAACTGATGATTGGGCGTTGGGATCGCAATACTGGTCGGGGAATCCGCATACTCCCGATTATACAGCCCGTTACGGAATATTGCTGGATATGGTTGGCGCTGAAAATGCAGTTTTTACAATGGAAGGCACTACGATGTATTATGCTCCTGATATTGCACAAATGGTTTGGAATGTAGGTTCTTCCATAGGCTACAGCGATTATTTTTCGTTGGAGCGAACCAATGCGATAACTGACGATCATGTGTATATCAATCAATTGCGGAAGATTCCGACTATTGATATTATCCAACATGATCCATCGACACAATCGGGATTTTACAAAAACTGGCACACCATAAGTGACAATATGGCGGGTATAAGTAAGCCGACCTTAATGGCTGTCGGGCAAACTATCCTTACCGCTGTAAGAAGCGAAAAGTGAAAAATATGAGGGAATGGAATTTCAGGAGAAATCCACAAATGGAACAGAAAATATACCATTTGTGGATTTTTTTTATACTGATTATTTTTTATTCCTTTTAAAGCAAATCATTCGCCAGGTTAGCCAGTTCCGAGCGTTCGCCCTTTTCAAGTCTTACGTGTGCATACATAGGATGCGATTTTACTTTGTCGATAAGGTATGAAAGTCCGTTACTCTGCGAATCAAGGTAAGGTGTATCGATCTGGAAAATATCACCGGTAAAAATTATTTTTGTGTTTTCGCCTGCACGGGTTATAATGGTCTTTACCTCGTGTGGTGTAAGATTTTGGGCCTCATCCACAATAAAAAACACATTGCTTATGCTTCGACCACGGATGTAAGCCAGAGGTGTAACCACAAGTTTTTCGTTTTGCAGCGACTCAGTGATTACCTTAGCTTCCTTATCTTTTTCGCCAAACTG
Organism: Bacteroidales bacterium; assembly: GCA_038249635.1. Classification (GTDB taxonomy): domain Bacteria; phylum Bacteroidota; class Bacteroidia; order Bacteroidales; family UBA4417; genus UBA4417. The sequence goes on from JBBSDG010000014.1 coordinate 986, forward strand.
GCTCTGTATGAATTTGAGGTTATCGTACAAAGGCTCCATGTAAGGGCCGATTTTATCCTTAACATCGCCAGGTAGAAATCCGATTTCTTTATTACTGAGCGGAACTATTGGCCTGGCAAGATATATCTGTTTGAATTCACGCCGTTGTTCCATCGCCCCGGCCAATGCCAGCAAGGTTTTTCCTGTTCCGGCAACACCCTGAAGCGTAACAAGTTTTATATCCGGATGCATAATGGCATGAAGTGCAAAAACCTGTTCGGCATTACGCGGCATAATGTGGTATGCTGGTCGTTTATCCAACCTTTCAATACGCTTGGTTGTAGCATTGTAAAAGGCCAACGCCGAATTTTTGGTGTTTTTCAGAATGTAATAATGATTGGGAATAGCAGTTTGAACGCCTATGTCGCTCAGCTCACAAAAGCCGTTCTGATAAATTGAATCAATTACTTTGGTTGGCAGACCTTCAATCACTGTTTTGCCCGTGTACAGGCCTTCCGGATCTTTTATCTTGCCTGTGAGGAAATCTTCCGCTTGTATGTTCAGCGATTTTGCTTTCAGCCGGAGGTTCACATCTTTCGAAACAAGTGTAACTCTGCAATCGGGATTCTCTTTTGCAATCGCAAGGGCAGCATTCAGTATGCGGTGATCAGGTTTGTTTTCACCGAAAATATCACGGGCGTCAATATCACCCTTTTCGATCATAATAACTTTAAACTTGCCGCCTTTTGATTTAGGCAGTGTCAGCCATTTCGTAAGTGTTCGTTTTTCCGAAAGACGATCGATAATACGGATAAACTCACGTGCTTCGAAGTTTATAGTATCGTTGCCTTTTTTAAAATTATCCAACTCTTCGAGAACAGTAATTGGAATTGCTACATCATTATCATCAAAACTATTTATTGCGTCATGATTATATAGTATTACGCTGGTATCGAGAACGAATATCTTTTTTAGCTTTTTAGGAGTTGCTGCGATCGGTTTTACTGGCATACGAATTTAGTTTAGAAGATTTATCCAGTTGTTCTTTAGAGTTATGAGCCTGCAAAATTTGTCGGATATCTTTTTAGGAAAAGAAAGTAGGCTTATACTTCTGACAATTGCAAGAGCATTTGAAACTTGTTGGTTCAAACAAGTGTTTCTTTTTCCATTATTTCAAATTTCTCATTCTACAACTTGCCTTATGTTACCTGCAAATTAACGTATAGAAGAGATGTTTCTTACGCCATAACTCCAAAGATTATTAAAAAGTTATAAACAGCTGTTGCCTAATTGCTGATTTATAAACATTTAACAGGGTTTTTAAAACATTAAGGTAATTATCCCGTTTAAGCTTTGAAAAAAATCTTTACTTATTTTTAGAAATGACTCACAAAATTTACACTTTGATTACTGGTGCTTCAGGCGGAATCGGTCACGACCTGGCAATTCTTGCTGGAGCTGATAACAAAAACCTGATACTCGTTGCACGTTCGGTTGAAAAGCTGGATAAGATGGCTGCAAATATTCGTAAAAATAATAAATCGGATGTAATCACGATTTCTGTTGACCTGTCAAACGAAGCAGGAGTGAACAAACTTATAACAGAGATTACGGCGAGAGATTTGCAGATTGATACACTGATAAATAATGCAGGATTCGGAGATTTTGGTGATTTTGCCGCAGCTAATCTTGATAAAAATATGGAGATGATCCGGCTGAATGTCAGTACACTCACTCAGCTTTCGCACTTTGCATTGCAGGGCATGCTTAAAGCCGGTGCTGGCAGGATTATGAATGTTGCCTCAATTGCCGCTTTTATGCCTGGACCGGGAATGTCGGTTTACTATGCAAGCAAAGCTTATGTGCTGTCCTTTTCCGAAGCTATTGCCCGCGAACTGAAAGGTACTGGAGTTGCAGTTACAACTCTTTGTCCGGGACCGACCGACACCAGTTTTGCTACTGCCGCCGGGCTTGGTAAATCGCTGATGCATAAAATGATTCCACCGGCTACTTCAATGCAAGTGGCAAAGGCAGGGTACAAAGCCATGCAAAAAGGCAAAGCAATTGAAATACCAGGTTTTATGAATAAAATGAGTGCAATTACACCCCGTTTTTCACCACGGAGCATGGTGCGCAATATGATTTATGCTATACATAAGAATCACTGATTTTTTATGCTAAATGATTCAGGATATGCGAAAGAGAGAAATGGGGATGGGGAGACAAGGAGAAATGAAACTTTGAAATGAAAGGAAGAAGCAATTATAAATTCAAAGAACTGTTTTCTCCGAGATTATTTATGCACCATCATTATTAATTTACTCAAGTCGAAACCATTTTTAACCAGCCTGTCAGTAATTTTCTGCCAGGTTTCTTTTTGCATCTCAGGTTGGCGGCAAAGTATCCACAAATATTTACGGCTAGCACCCGAAACTACTGCCCAGGAATAATCTTCGGCTTTGTCGATCACCCAGTAATCGGCTTTGAAAGGCCAGAAAAACTGAACTTTCAGTTTAACGTTATTAGTTCCTTTTACAGGAAAAGCTTTACCTGAAATGGATTTTATCTTTCCGTCAATACTTCCTTTACGGCACGAGTTAAATACTTTTACATAGCCTTTGTCCGTCAGAGTATAATCTGCAGTTACACAAAAGCAATTCTTTTGAAACGACATGGGGTAGGAAGCTATTTCATACCATTTCCCTGCATATTTTTGCAAATCTATAGTATCTGTAGTTGTTGGATGATTTTGACTCATGGAACATGAATTAAAAAACAATTGGAAAGTAATAAGAAATATGAATGAAAGGTATTTCATTTTAGTTTGGAATTAACCAGTAAAGTTAGTTTATAATTGCATGTTCTTCAATTTTACAGTTCAGAAGAATTAAAGTTTACACAGAAGTCATTCTATTTGAACCCTGAATTCTTTTCTTCGCGTTTGAAACAATGGTCAGCCTGGCATATATAAGGATGACAGAAATTTTATCTGCGATTTCATAATTAATATCTGTTTTTTTCTTTATTTTGTTTGAAATTATACATTAAACTTTAGCAGGATGAAAAACATTATAATTGTGCTAATTCTGACCATAGTATTGTTTGATTTGCCGGTTCAGGCATGTACTTCCATAATTATCTCAGGGAAAGCCACCCCCGATGGAAGACCTATCATGTGGAAAAACCGGGATACGGATTCCTTTCAAAATGCGATCAGATGTTTCAACGATGGGAAATACACTTCCATGGGTTTAATAGATTCTGATGATCCGTCCGGGAAGTCGGTTTGGATTGGCTACAATTCGGCTGGATTTGCGATTATGAATACGGTTTCCTACAACCTGATAATGAAAGATACTATTGATTTGCGGGATCGTGAAGGTATAATTATGCGCGAAGCATTGAAGCAATGTGCTACTGTTGATGAATTCGAAATGTTTCTGAATAAACACACAAAGCCATTGGGTGTGGAAACCAATTTTGGAGTGATTGATGCCATTGGTGGCGCAGCCTATTTTGAAGTCAATAATTTTTCATTCAAAAAACTCGATGTCAACGATCCCGGAATTGCTCCTTTGGGCTATATCATACATACCAATTTCTCTTTTACGGGAGATCCAAATAGGGGAAGCGGGCAAATCAGGTATAAAACTGCCGAGGACCTTTTCTACCAGGCCGCCCAACAAAAAAATCTGACAGTACGTTTTATCCTTCAGGATGTAAGCCGCTCGCTTTGGCATTCGCTTACACAAACAGACCTGAAGAAATCTTTTTCAGAGAATCCCAGCGAACAGAAATTCATGAATTTCACCGATTTTATTCCGCGCTATTTTTCAGCCTCAGCAGTTGCAATTCAGGGTGTGAAACCCGGCGAAAATGTGGATTATACTACCATGTGGACCGTGCTTGGTTTCCCGCTTACTTCGGTGGTTACTCCTTTGTGGCTTTGTGTGGGAAAAGATCAGCCTCAGTTAGTGACACTTGATAAGAATGGAGTAGCACCACTGTGTGACAAAGCTATAGCATTGAAGCAGAACCTTTTCCCCATTAAAAAGAGTTATGGCGAAAATTACATCAATATAAATGCCTTGTACAATGGGGCAGGAACAGGAATTATGCAAAAACTGAAACCCCTAAATGATATGATCTTTGAAGAAACAAACAAACGGCTGGATTTCTGGCGGAACAATACGAATTTTAGTAAGGAAATCCCGGAGTTTTATAAATTTCTCGATGAATTAATTTCAGCTCAATACATGAATTTATTTGGATTATAATTTATTAGGTAAGCAATGTCTCAGCTAAATAGATTAGCATAATAAATGCCAAGTGCCGCAAAAGCAGTTTGCTTTTGCGGCACTTGTTTTTAAGTTTAACGATTATTCCTTTTCAGCCGGTTTATCTCCAATCATCAGGATTTCGCTGGCAACAATCTCGGTGGTTGTGTGCTTGGTTCCGTTTTTATCTTCCCAGTTACGGTAGGTAATGCGGCCGTCAACAGCAATTTCTTTACCTTTTTTCAGGTATTTTTCGCAGATTCCGGCCAGGTTTCCCCAGGCTACAATGTTGTGCCATTCGGTGGAGTCTTTCTTGTTGCCATCCTTGTCGGTATAGCTGTCGCCGGTAGCGAGTGAGAAAGTGGCTACTTTGTTGTCCTTCTCGAGGTTGCGGACTTCAGGATCCTGGCCAAGGCGGCCGATCAGTTTAACATTGTTTCTAAGTGTGTTCATTTTTTTAAGGATTTAGGGGTTAGTATTTGGGGATTAGAGAATAGATATTATTTTTAATACTCATCATTCGTATTTGTTTTGAATCCGATTCTTTTCCGTTGATTTTGTTCGGTTTTTAGTTTGTCCGAATTCAGGAGATATGTCAGCGCTTCATACACATCCTTAAATTGCTTGTTGTATCGACTTTCAAGTTCTTTAAGTTTATTTGTCAGGTCAGTGTTTGTAAGAGCGTATTGACGTAGAAATACAAATGCCCGTACGATCTGGATATTTACATCTATTGCTTTGGCACTATTCAGAACACTTGCTAGCATTGCAACGCCTTGTTCCGTAAATGCAAAAGGCAGATATCGGCTCCCTCCTCTGTTTGAGGACGCAAATTGCGTCCTCAAACTTTCAAATTCATTTTTATCGAGTTCGAACATAAAATCAGACGGGAACCTGCTGATATTTCTCCTGACAGCTTCTTTAAGCCGTTTGGTCTCAGTTTCATAAAGTTCGGCAAGGTCAGAATCCAGCATTACTTTATATCCTCTGAGTTCGAAAATCTTTGATTGTATCTGTTGGAGTTGCATTGTACTGAAATAATTTGCAGGGTTTTGAATTGCTGAGAAAATCTATTTTTGTTTATCAGAGTTAGCCCCAACAAAAAGCATTTCATTGGCAACAATTTCGGAACTGGTGTGCTTCGTCCCGTTTTTATCTTCCCAGTTGTGGTAGGTAAGGCGGCCATCTATGGCGATTTCCTTGCCTTTTTTCAGATACTTTTCACAGAATCCGGCCAGGTTGCCCCAAACAACAATATTGTGCCATTGGGTTTGTTCCTGTTTGCTGCCGTCCTTGGCAGTGATAGTATCGCTGGTTGCGAGCGAGAATTTTGCGAATTTGTTTCCTTTGTCCAAAGTTTTTACTTCAGGATCCTGGCCTAAGCGACCAATCAGTTTTACATTGTTGCGCAGTGCGTTCATGATGTTTTGTTTTAAAGGTTAATTAATAAGGATTTCAAAAAGTGTTTTTATTATCGTCAACCAAGTTATTCCCGGATTGATGAAGCAAAGGTATGGCGACCTGTTTGGGCGATTCGGTTAATAAATATTTGTATTCGGATAAAAATATTTACAAGCGTTTGTTGTCGTTTGTAAATGAATTATTTATAATTTTACAATATAGTTATAGCTTAATATTCATAATGTTGAAATAATAGACTTAGAATTTGAAGATTGTATGGCTGAAATTTCAGAAAACCTACATTATATAACCCAATATTTAAATCTTGCATTTTATGGAAAAAGTATGTCTCGATTGTGGAGAGCCTATCACCGGAAGGATGGATAAGAAATTCTGCTCGGATATGTGCCGGAATAATTACAATAACCGGCTGAACAGCGAAGCTACCAATTACGTGCGTAATGTGAATAATATCCTGCGAAAAAACCGTCGGATACTGTCAGAACTGATTCCTCAGGAAGGGAAAATTAACCTTCATAAAGATAAGCTGTCGAATAGAGGTTTCAACTTCAATTACTTCACCCATTTGTACACCACGCAAAAAGGCAGTGTGTACCGTTTCGCTTACGAATACGGCTATCTGCCTTTGGATAATGATTTTTATATGCTGGTGATCAGGGAGCAGAAAATCTGATTCGAAATGCTTCTCAGTTTCAGTAATCAATAGAGTTAAAAGACTTTTTTTTACTTTATGGAATTGTGAAAAATTTCGATTTTAGGACCTTAGATATTCAGAAGTGTCTATTTTTCTTGCTGTTAATTTTTGGTTAAACCTATGAATAATTCATTTAAAGCAGTGGATAAAAATGAGCAGTAATGCTTGCCAATAAAGGCTTACATGCAAATATGCAGTAGATTTACGAAATTATTTTTAAAAAATAGTTAACAGTAATTGCACTGTTAAACATTTTTAGCAGTATATTTGCTGTCAAATAGGCTTAACAAGTAAATTGCTGTCAAAATGATACAAAATTGGAAGTCGCCAAAGATTATTATTGGGCCGGTTGCAACTGGACGTTTTTATTATCATAGAGAAGAAATTGTAAATGAAATTTGGGAAGAATTAGAAAAAGGATGTTTTATTTTATTAGCTGCACCCAGAAGAGTTGGGAAAACTTCCATAATGAAATATATGGAAGAAAATCCGAAGGAAAACCACAAGGTTATTTTTAAAAATATACAAAGCTTAAAATCTGAGGATGAATTTTATAAAGTACTTTATGGGCTAATATTGAGTTGCTTAAGTACTAGTAAGAAATTAAAGAACTATTTTGTAAAGTATATTAAAAGTAAATCAATAACAGAGGTTGATATTAAAGGAAGCTTTAAAATAGCAAGCATTGATTCTAATTATCTTCAAGAGATTAATACTTTAATAAGCGAAATTGCAAATATAGGAGAAACAATTGTTTTACTAATTGATGAATTACCTGAAGTTCTTTATCGCTTGAATAAAAGCAATAAAAAAGAAGAAGCAATTTCTATTTTAAAAAACCTTAGATCATGGAGGCAAGATGATAAATTCAGGAAACTTCAATTTGTTTTAGCGGACTCAATTGGAATTCATTCTATAGTAAAAATAATTGAAGGTAGGGACTCCGATTTGAATGACTTGAGAAAAATACAATGTAATGTTTTGGATGAAAAAGAAGTAAACGATTATTTGGATTGGGCAACTGAAAATGCAACAGTGCAATATAGTGCAGAATTACGAGAATATTTACAGGATAAAATTCGATATTTTGTGCCGTATTTTTTTAATATTATGCTTGACACCATTGACAAGACAGCAAGAAATGGGAACAATCCGAATATCAACAGCCTTAGCATAGATAGAGCTTTTGAGCTTGCAATAAAAAACAATGACTATTTCAAAGACTGGAAAAAGCGACTTTCAGATTATTTGCCTAAAGAAGATTTCAGCTTTGTAAATGAATTGCTTATCCATATTGCCCATAAAGATAAAATTTCCATTCAGGAAATATACAACAAGGCCGTTAATCATAATAAAGTGAATGATTATATGGATTTTGTAAATGACCTTGAACACGATGGTTACATCGCGGAACAAAATCAGAAATATGTATTTATTTCACCGTTTTTAAAAGAATTCTGGAAACGCAATAACCCTGTTTACAATGGATAACCCGAATATAAATGCCGGCAATTGGTTTATTGACCAGTTAAATGTTTACCAATCTGCTAACAGTGATTCTGATTCGATAAAGAACAATTTCATTGTCAGGCTGGCTGAATTTGAAATTATTACCAGTTCGCTTTTAGACAAAAAAGCAAACGATCCATTACAGCATGAACTTATTCTTGGCAGAAGGGGCAGTGGTAAGTCAACTTTAATGAAGAGAATGGAAATAGAAATTAATGAAAACAAAAAGTTAAATAAAAAGTATATCGCTATTAACCTGGCCGAAGAGCAAGCTGGTATATATCGTTTGTTTGATTTATGGGAACATGTAATTGAGGAACTTAAACATCAATTACAAATAGAAGTTGTTAGTAAGGATTATGCTGGATTCAGCAATAATCAGGATTATACCCGCTATTTATACCAGGTAATAAATGAGTTATGTGCAAAACACAAAAAAAGAATTGTTTTGCTATTGGATAATTTTGATCGAATAGTAGAGAATTTCACCGATGACGGAAATTTATTGAGGGAAATCCTTATCAATTATAATGATATACAGATAATTGCCGCCAGCACCCGGATGGACGAACATTTCTGGCGATATGATATGCCTTTTTACGAATTCTTTCGCCGGCACAGACTGGATGCGCTTAGCAGGGAAGAAATTATAAAATTACTTTACCATTGGAGTGATGTGATGCAAATTGCTAAACTCAGAACATTTATCGACAACAATCCCGGTAAAATTGAAAATATCAGGTTGCTTACTGACGGGCTTCCACGTACACTCCAGTTTTTTATTCAAATGGTGTTACAAAATGAGGCTTCGAATAGTTATGAGTACCTGAAAAAAATAATGGATAATGTAACTCCTCTGTATCAGGAACGCTTAAATAGTCTTCCGGCTCAGCTAAAAAAAACAGTTTTGGAAATGGCTTTTATATGGGAAGCTTGCACCACTAAACAATTGGTTGAAAAGGTAAAGATGGAGAGCAAATTAGTTTCAGCCAACTTAAAAACATTAGTTGAAAAAGGCATTGCAGATAAAATTGAAACCAGCAAAAAGAACCATTTGTACCGCATTTCGGAGCGGTTTTTCAATATGTGGCTTATTATTACACAAGGTAACCCCGAACAAAAGCGAAAAGCCAAATGGCTAAGTATTTTTCTTGAAAACTGGTATGATGGAAATGATTTTAAAGCTCTTACGAAGGAGCATATTCAAAAATTAAAAAATAAAAAGCTTAGCTGGGATCATGCACTTGTTTTTTCAAAAGCATTAAGCCAAAGTAAGTATATTTCCCCGGGAGAAAGAGATGAGATTATTAATCTGACTGAAAAAATAAAAGATAAAAAAATAAAAAATTGTCTCATTGAACTACCTGAAAAGTTTGATGATATAATGGATAAGGTTGCAATTTTGGTTTTGGATAACAAATTTGAAGAAGCAATAGGTATTGTTAATAGTATTGAAAATGAAGAAGATGGACTTAAATTTTCTTTATTAGGATATTTGTATGCAGGAATAAAAAAATATGGCGATGCTGAGAATAATTATCAATTGGCAATTGAAAAAGGAGAAGTTAAAGCGTTGAATGATTTAGCGGTACTTTATTATACAAGAAATTCAAAAAAAGTGAAGGCATTAGAATATTTTGAGAAAGCTATTGAGCTGGAGAATGAATTTCCCAATGAGCAGAATTTAATAATTGCTGAAATTTGGAACGGTATCTTTAACAATGTCGAGGACAGAATAATTGCAATGATTAATGAGAGTAAAGGTGAGGATATGAATGAGTTTTTTGTTGATTTATTAATTCAGCAGCAAAAAAATTTGGTATTACGTTTGTTTTTAAATGAAGAATTTGGCAAAATGTTGCAGGACAAGTACGCAGTGCTGTATTATGTCAATTTGCTTTTAACTAAATCGCAGGATGAAAACTTAGCTTTGAGAATCCCACCGGAATTGCAGTCAACCATAGATGATGTTTTATTGAAAATTAAGGAAAGAGCAGAGTTTTATGGATACAAATAATCCTCTTTAATCATGCAGCTTTGAACTGATTTATAGTTTAGTCCAGGATTATAAGATGCCTCGCTTCCATATACAAATCGTATCTTTGCAAACCTGACAATTCAATTGAGAAAGGTTGATTAGCAATGGGGTTTATTTCTCTCCAATCATCCTTAACTCTATAATTTTTAACAAATTAACAATGATAAAGCCAAAAAACATAGCCCTCGTGGCACATGATAATCGTAAAAAGGACCTGGTAGAATGGGTACAATGGAATTGGGAAATACTTCAGGACCACAAAATAGTATGTACAGGTACAACCGGCCGCATGGTCGCTGATGCTCTTGCTTCGCGGATGGAAAAAGCAAAACATGAAGAGATTCAGATTACCATGCTAAAATCCGGTCCTTTTGGTGGCGACCAGCAAATGGGAGCTATGATAGCTGAAGGCAAGATAGATATTCTGATATTTTTCTGGGATCCCATGGAGCCACACCCGCACGAAGTAGATGTTAAAGCACTCGAACGTATTTCGGTTTTGTATAATATCCCTGTTGCCTGCAATCGTTCCACGGCAGATTTTATTATTTCGTCAGAGCTTTTTAAAACCGACTACGAGATTATTGCGACTGATTATTCGTGGTACATGAACAGGAAAATTACACTCTGATAAGGGTTTGGGATATAGGTCTCAGGATTTAGGGAAACATCCGATATCCGACATTGGACATCCGAAATTCTACCAAATCCTTATCTTTACGCTTCCAAAAATAATCACTGTGGAAAAACTTTTTCTTTTAGATGGCATGGCCTTGATTTACCGTGCATTTTTTGCCATGCAGCGTACCCCGCGCTACAATTCCAAAGGGCTGAATACCTCAGCTATCATGGGATTTGCCAATACATTATACGAGTTGTTGAAAAACGAAAAACCCTCGCATATGGGTGTGGCTTTCGATACTCATGCACCAACAGCTCGCCATACTGATTTTGTTCAATATAAAGCCAACCGACAGGCCATGCCCGAAGATCTGGCAGCATCAATTCCTTATATTAAAGAACTTATACAGGCATTTAATATTCCTACACTTTATGTGGATGGCTACGAGGCCGACGATGTTATCGGAACTTTGGCCAAGGAAGCTGAGCTGGCAGGATTTCAGGTGTTTATGGTAACTCCGGATAAGGATTTCGGGCAACTGGTGAGTGAGAATATATTTATGTATAAACCTGCCAAAGCCGGTGAAAAACCTGTAATTATGGGCGTTCCCGAAGTTTGCGAAAAATTCGGAATTGTAAATCCGTTGCAGGTTATTGATTTCCTGGGAATGATGGGCGATGCTGCCGATAATATTCCTGGCATTCCCGGTGTAGGGGAAGTTACCGCCCGCAAACTGATTGCCGAATATGGCTCAATTGAAAACCTGCTCGAAAATGCAAAATACATAAAAAACGATACCCTACGAAACAAAGTGGAGAATGGACGCGAATCTGCGATCATTTCAAAACAACTGGCAACCATTATTCTCGATGTTCCCATAGAATTTAACGAAACCCACTTGCACCTCGATCCGCCGGATGTTGATAGACTCAAAGCCCTTCTTGACGAACTCGAATTCCGAACTTTCGCCCAACGTGTATTTACCGATTTGTCTTTAAACCCGGGTGGAATCCAGACCGCAACTTCCGTTAAAGCTTCTCCTTCCAAACCCACTCCTCCGAGCGGACAAGGTGATTTGTTCAGTATTGCCGAAGTGCCTTTCGATACTGTTGAAGGCAGCCACAAAACCATTATTGATACGCCTCACGAATATCGTGCTGCAAATGACGAAGCCAGTATTAAAGAACTCCTCCTTGAACTGGAAACTTCAGAGTCCTTTTGCTTTGATACCGAAACAACAGGCCTTGATACCATAACTGCCGAACTGGTTGGTATGTCGTTTGCCATACAGCCGGGCAAAGCGTGGTATGTGCCCGTTCCTGAAAATCAGGTTGAGGCAAAGGCTTTGGTTGCCAGGTTTAAACCCGCATTCAGTAATCCGGACGTTGGAAAGACAGCACAAAATATGAAATTCGATATGGCCGTGCTAGGTAATTATGGTATTGAAATTGCCGGCCCTACATTCGATACCATGCTGGCTCATTACCTGATTGAACCTGATATGCGGCACAATATGGATATACTGGCGCAAACATACCTCAATTATTCGCCGGTGAGCATTGAAAACCTTATCGGGAAAAAGGGAAAGCTTCAGACTACTATGCGCACAGTTCCCATTGATGAGATTAAGGAATATGCAGCCGAAGATGCCGATGTAACCTTGCAGTTGCGAAATATACTGGAGCCTAAGTTAAAGGAAACCGAAACGCTGAAAATCTTTAATGAGATTGAAATGCCTTTGGTTCCTGTGCTTGCAGGAATGGAAGCTGCAGGGGTAAAGCTTGATTCAAAGGCATTGAATGATTTCTCAAAAGAGCTTCACAACGAAATTATTAAGGTAAGGGAAGAAATATGGCAACTTGCAGGTGTTGATTTTAATATTGCATCACCCAAACAACTTGGCGAAATTCTTTTCGATAGGCTTAAAATTGATGATAAGCCTAAAAAGACGGCTACTAAACAATACCAGACAGGTGAGGATGTGCTTCAGAAACTGATTCACAAAAATCCTATAGTTCAATTGATTCTTGATTTCCGGGGTTTATCCAAATTAAAATCAACCTATGTGGATGCTTTGCCATTGCTGGTAAACCCTGTTACCGGGCGAATTCACACCAGTTATAACCAGGCGGTAGCTGCAACCGGCCGATTGAGTTCTACCAATCCCAATTTGCAAAACATACCTATTCGAACGGAGCGCGGGCGCGAAATCCGCAAAGCATTTGTTCCGCGTAACGAAGATTATACACTACTTTCTGCCGACTATTCGCAGATCGAACTCCGCATTATTGCTTCCATGAGTGGCGACGAAGCCATGAAAGAAGCTTTTCGCAAGGGACTTGATATCCACACGGCCACTGCTGCCAATATTTATAAAGTTGCCCTTGGTGAGGTAGATCGCGATATGCGACGTAATGCGAAGTCAGTGAATTTTGGAATTGTTTACGGCATTTCAGCATTTGGCCTGAGCGAGAATTTAGGAATTCCCCGCAAGGAAGCTGCCGAAATTATCGATACTTATTTTGCCACTTTCCCCGGCATTAAAATGTACATGGACAGCACCATGGCTTCTGCCCGCGAAAAAGGATATGTGGAAACGCTGATGGGTCGCCGAAGGATCATCCGCGATATCAATTCAGCCAATGGTGTAATGCGAGGTTTTGCCGAACGAAACGCCATCAATGCACCGATACAAGGTTCGGCTGCCGATATGATCAAAATTGCCATGATCAATATCTACAATGAATTTCTGAAACGTGGATTAAAAAGCCGCATGACCATGCAGGTTCATGACGAACTTGTTTTTGATGTGTATAAACCAGAAGTGGAACAGGTGAAACAGATCGTCGGAGATTTGATGCGCAATGCTTTACCTCTCGATGTGCCGGTGGAGGTGGAAATGAATACAGGAGATAACTGGCTGGCAGCGCATTAACGGGTAACACATATTCAGTTTTGGATTCTGATTTCCCTTCTATGAAAGATTATCCGAATAAATAAAACCGGGGACGAATTTTTATCCGACCCCGGTTCGTAAAATAATTCAAAGCAGATTAAATTATTTCGAAAATTTTACCGGTATATTAAACAAAGTAGCGACTGCTTTCCCGCTTTGTTTGCCGGGTATCCATTTGGGCATCAGGTTGATAACGCGTAAAACATCATCATCGTAGCTTTTTCCCAATCCACGTAAAATTTTTGCTTCGGTTATCGAACCATCTTCATTTACGATAAATGAGGCGTAAACAGTTCCCTCAATTCCTTCTGTCTGCTTCTTCAGATTATTGGAAAGAAATTTGGTAAGTTCTGCCTGACCTCCCGGGAATGAAGGCATATCTTCAACAACTGTAAAAGCCGCACTAACATCACCCTTCTTAATTTCAGGACTTTTGGCTCCAGATGCTTTTCCTTTTTTTGTTGTTATAAGAATGACCCCGTTTTTCCCTTTCTCGCCATACAAGGCAGTTGCACTTGCATTTTTCAGCACATCAACTGATTCAATTGTATTGGGATCCAGATCCTTATATGCCGATCCTTCCGAAGGAACGCCATCAATAATAACATAAGGCTCAGGCTTTATTTCCAGGTTCTGTTTATCTCCCTGGCTTTTAACGGTAACTTCATCAATTGTTATCGCACCTTTGTACAATTTAATATCTGTTGTTAAACTTGACGAGAATTCTTGAACCAGAGTTGTATAGCCAATATATGAAAATACCAATACCACTTTCGCACCATCCGCTTTTATTTTAAACTCACCTTTTGGATCCGATATTGTTCCTTTTGTTGTGTGGAATAAAATGATATTAACTCCTTCAATGGGTTTGGAAGTTGATCCGTCAATAACTTTTCCTTTTATTGTAATTGATCCTTTTTCCAGAGCCGAACTATTTTGAGAAGCCAGATCAGGCAGGAGTTTGCCATCATTGATTTGCTGTTTTAACGATTCAACTTTTTCAACTACTGGTTTTACCAGCGGTTCCGGGTTAGAGAAAGCCATTAACAAACAGGCTGTTAAAGGGATGAAAAACAAGGCTTTGGCCTTTGCCAGTTGCGGAGATTTCATTTTGGTCATCATAACGATTCGTTTTAAAATTAGTGATTGATTAAATTGGTGTGATATGGTAAACACCGGGCCGCCCAGAGCCTGATTAACCAGCAATGCCTGGTAATTTCCCTTCGATACTCCTTGTTTCAAAACCTCGTCATCGGCCATATATTCATGCACTTCCTTCATCGATCGCTCATAAAGCCATACAATCGGGTTAAACCACTGAACGATGGTTACAATTTCGATAAGGAAAAGATCAAGAAAATGATATTGACTCAGATGAGACTTTTCATGTGCAAGAATGCTTTCGAATGAAGTTTCATCCATTTTGGAAGCCGGAATAAATATTTTGCTGAAGTAAGCGAAAGGAGTTATTTCCTTCTCAACCAGCACAATGGTATGATTGCCTTTGGTTATTGTCCGCGACATTTTTGCAATAACATGTATATAAAAGGACTGGTAAATTAGCCTGAATAAAGTAATTACAAACCCTGAAAAATAGATCAGCAGCACAATTTCGCGAATTCCCCAGGCTGGTTCCGGTTTGCTTACGATGTTTACAACCTGGGTCAGATCAATACTCATAACCGGAATGTTAGTGGCAACTACTTCAGGCGTGAGATTGATTTTTATTAGCGGTAGTAACAAAGAAGCAATAATGGATGTTGCCAGTGTTAAGCGGTTAAGTCCGAAATGAGTGGATTTGCGCATAAGCAGCCAATAAAACAGATAAAATACACTGAGCGCTATGCCCGATTTTATCAGGTATTCAACTATATTATCCATGGTTTTCGGTTTTTGATGAGTTTAGTTCCTTTTCAGTCAGGCGGATAATTTCTTCGAGTTCACTCATGGTCAGATTGTTTTCGCGGGCAAAAAAAGCAGCCATTTTCGGGAATGAGTTGTTGAAATACCCTGAGAGAAAACGGTTGAAATGCTCTCCTGCGTAGTCTTCCTTTGGTATTAGGGCATAATACTCGTATGTGTTTCCATATTGGGTATGGCTTACAAACTCTTTTTTCTCCAAAACCCTTATCACCGATAATACAGTTGTGTAAGGCGGTTTCGGATCCGGCATTTGTTCAAGTATATCTTTCACGAATCCTTTGCCGAGTTTCCATAAAATCTGCATTACTTCTTCTTCGGCGGTGGTCAGTTTTTTCATTTCCTGCATAATTTTCATTTTTAGAAGAATTAATTCTATGCAAATATACAACTGAAATTACAGTAATGCAACTGCAAATGCAGTTAAACAACGTAGGATGCAGTAAATAATTATTAACATATTGATATTAAATACTTTGAAAATGAAAATAATTTTAACCTTTGTAGCTATTTAGGATTTAGATAATTTATTTTGCCACAGATTACGCAGATTAGCACAGATTAAGTTGTACTTTAAGTAGTTTTTAAAGCAAAAACAAACCCGGTATTTTAAATATTCTGTGTAATCTGAGTAATCTGTGGCTCGTATTCATCTTTCAATGCATTGACCATGCTGATTAGTTACCTAACTTTAAAAATCCGAAAGTAAATCAATTCATTAAATCGAAAGAAATTTTAGAATGTTAAAAGACCATGAAGGTCAAAGCGATTGTCTTAATTATATGAGCGATAAATAATAGCTATGGGTCATAGTCGAAAAAGAATCCTGCTAAAATAAAGTTTCTATATAATGAAACATTTGTTTATCTTTGCTCTATCAAAAAAATGAATGAATGGATAAACTTTTTGAAATCGTATTTCTAGACGAGACATTTGATTTTCTCAAAAATCTTGAAAAGAAGCACCACGAAAAAATCCTTTTTAATATTCGTAAAGCTCAAACCAGACATGATCCTGAATTATTCAAAAAACTGAAAGATGAAATCTGGGAATTCAGAACTCTTTATCAAGGACTTCATTACCGACTATTGGCATTTTGGGACAAGACAAATACTGAAAATACACTTGTAATTTCAACTCATGCAATTATCAAAAAAACCAGCAAAGTTCCTGACAGTGAAATTCAAAAGGCAAAGCAACTCCGTTCAAACTATTTTGAAGACAAAGTAATCACTAAAAAGACAAAAAAATGAAGACACATACTTTAGACGAAGTTCAAGACCAACTTATCGGCAAAATTGGCACTCCAGACCGTGATAGATTTGAATATGAATTACAAATGGACCTAATTGGACAAGCGATAAAACAGACTCGTCAAGAAAGAAAATTGACACAGGAAGATCTTGGAAAACTCATTGGTGTGCAAAAGGCTCAAATCTCAAGAATTGAAAATAACGCAAGCAACGTCACCATTGAGACATTAATGAGAGTATTTAATGCTTTACAAGCTAAGGTTAAGCTACAAGTTGAACTTCCTCACTTTAAAATCAGCCTGGGACAATAACTACGGCTCATAATAAAGGCTATAAATAATTGCGGGTGAAGTATATAATTGATCCCGATAGCTAACGGGATCGTAACCTGCATCAGCATTGGTTGACAGCGGACAAACACTAAAACAGCCACTATTCATTGCCTAACCGTTCGAATATAAATATGTTACAGTATTACAATCAAGTTGAATTTCTAAAATCAATTCAAACGGTTTATGAGTTCGAAATGCCGGCCAAAAGTTTCCTCGAAGATGAAAAACCTTTTCTAACAGGCGATGTATAGGCTGTATTAAGTTTTTCGGTAAAAATACTGTACAAGATATGTGGCAGGTTTTTAGCTGTAAGCCTGTCTTTTGGGAAAAGGAGAACTGGTCTTTTTTCGGGATTAAGGTATACTTTCAGATTCGTTTCTCCGCCGGTCAGAATTATGATCCTGATTTCGGGTTTCAGAATGCGTATATTTTTTATAATATCCAAGCCATTGGTAAAACACAGACTTTCGTCAATAATTATAACATCCGGACTATCATCGGTGTTTACCTGCTCCAGGCAGTCAATTCCGTTTTCTGCGTATCCTATGGTATCAAAACCCGCCTTAAGGAGCATTTCCTTAAGCACGCATGCATGAAACCTGTTATTATCAACTAATAGGATAAACATAAAAATTCAATTTCTTTACAAGATTGCAAAAGTTGTACCGTTAATTTATTGCTTTGCCAATCAGTTGATTGTGATTAAACAGAAAAGAATATATGTTTCATTTTGAGATTTTTGGATCAATTTGGATATATATTCCTATATTTGATATCAAATTATTTGTATGAATACAGCATTGATTTTTGTTGTCGAAGATGATTCCTGGTATGCTGATCTGCTGGAGTACAATCTGAAACTGAATCCTGACTATGAAGTAGAGAAATTTTCGAATGCTGAGGATTGCATTAAAAATCTTTACAAACTGCCTATTGCCATTACCCTCGACTACTCATTGCCCGGCTGTACCGGTGGCGAAGCATTGGCAAGGATAAAGAAGAGCAATCCTTCCATTCCGGTGATTATGATATCGGGGCAGGAAGATATTACAACAGCCATCAATTTACTCAAGGAAGGTGCTTACGATTACATTGTAAAAAATGATGATGCTCCCAAACGGCTTTGGCGTGCATTGACCAATATACAGGAAAATGTTGAACTCAGGAAGGAAAATACAACTCTCAAGGAAGCTGTAACCGAAAAGTATGCCTTTTCCAACCTCATTATCGGCCAGAGCCAGCCCTTAAAAGCGGTGTTTGCACTTATGCAAAAAGCACTGAATAACAATATCAGCGTTTCGATTTATGGCGAAACGGGAACTGGTAAGGATTTGGTAGCTAAAGCATTGCATTATAACTCAGTAAGGAGTAATTATCCTTTTGTTGCCATCAACGTAAGTGCTATACCTGCCGATTTGATCGAAAGTGAATTGTTCGGTCACGAAAAGGGCTCATTTACTGGAGCAATTGCCCAGCGCACCGGTAAATTTGAGGAAGCCAACAAGGGAACGCTCTTCCTCGACGAAATATCCGAAATGGACCTCAACATGCAGAGTAAAATGCTCAGGGTTCTTCAGGAACGCGAAATTATAAGGGTTGGTTCCAACAAAGAGGTAAAAATTGATGTGCGAATTAT
This sequence comes from Bacteroidales bacterium, assembly GCA_038249635.1. GTDB lineage: Bacteria > Bacteroidota > Bacteroidia > Bacteroidales > UBA4417 > UBA4417. The sequence continues at coordinate 19,624 of JBBSDG010000014.1, forward strand.
TACCGCCTCCAACAAAGATCTTGCTACACTGGTTAAAGATGGCACATTTCGTATGGACTTGTACTACAGGCTTATGGGATTGCCTATCAATTTACCACCATTACGCGAAAGAGGCAGTGATATTTTGCTGCTGGCCAACTTCTTTGTAAAACTGTTTTGCAAGGAAAACAATATGCCCTTAAAAACACTTTCATCAACGGCGCAGAAAAAAATACTTGGTTATAGATTCCCTGGTAACATTAGGGAACTGAAATCAATTATAGAGTTATCCGTAATACTTTCAGAAGGTGAAGTGATAATACCTGATGATATTCAGATACAGGCGGCACAGGAAGGTGGCAATATCTTTGACCAGGAACTTACCATGGAAGCCTACAATGTGAAAATATTGGCTCACTTTTTAAAACAGTATAACAAAAATGCAATTCAGGTAGCTAATAAGCTGGATATCAGCAGAGCAACTGTTTACCGCATGATCAGTAAATATGATCTTTAAGTCTGTTTCCTAAGGCTTCAATTCCCGGCTTGTCGTGTTAACTGCCTTCGAGTACTGCAATCACTATATTTCTTACAAAACCGGTATTACTTTTCGGGGTGTCGAACATTAATAAATGTTGGATAATCTGATCAATTGTAATACTCTACTATATTTTGTTCGATCAGAGCTATAATTTTCAGAAAGGCATTGCTGAATTTACTCATATCTCTCTTGTATGGAATTGAACTACAATACTGAAAGTCTGCTGCTTGAGTTGGCAATAGCAATTGGTGTGAACACGGGTACTGAATTACTTTCGCTTACCATGCCACTTATTAATGAAAAACTAGACTGCAACGGAGCTTTGGTTTTGAAGAGCAATGCATTGGAAGCAAAAGTTGTTTCAGCTTTTGGATTAGATAATAATGTGCAGGAATGGCTGCTGCAAATGAGCCGGGCATTGAATTCAGTATTATCTCTGAAAGAGCCGTTCCGCATTATTAACAACGAATCAGCGAATTACCACATATTTTTATTGCCGGGTTTCGGACTTCTGGCACTTTGCTTTCGCGAAACACCCGATCCTGTTTTAATTCAAAAACTGTTGCCGGTACTTAATAATTTGGCAAAAGCATGTATCGTTTCCGAAAAACTCGCAGAATTAACTTCTGAAAATGGAAAAAACTGCCACACGGAAGCAGTTCAAAATGACAAAAGTGATCTTCATGAAGTTGCAACTACTAATCAATATTCAGATTATTGTCGCCCAAAAACAGAAGAAAAACTGAACTTGCTTCTTACACTACAGAATTTACTTACTCACCTGGCAACCGAATTTATCAATGTGCCGGTCGAAAAAAGCAACGAAGCTAAAGGTCGGTTGCTCAAGGTAATAGGCGAAGGTAACGAAATTGATAGGGTTTGTGTTTTTGAATACGATTTCCTGAAAAATACAGTATCGAATACGCATGAGTGGTGTGCCGATACTATTTCGAGTGAAATTGCGAACCTGCAGCAAGTCCCCAACGAATTACTGCGCACTTGGGTCGATGCCCATAAAAAAGGAGAGATGTTCACTATTCAGGATATAAGCCAATTGGATAGGATGGATGCTCTGTTTGCAATTTCCGGCCTTAAGGAGATTAAATCAATGATTACCATGCCATTGGCACTAAATGGCGAATGTTTTGGATTTGTAGGTTTCGATTCAGTGAAAAAACTGAAACAATGGAGTTCCGATGAAATTATTTTCCTTCAGATTTTGGCAGACCTGCTTTGCAACGTCGAAGACCGGAAAAGAAAAGAAGCCGCCTTGCAAAACAGGGAAGCCTCGCTTAAGGCTATTTTTAATAATGTCCCTTTCCAGATGTGGCTAAAGGATGTTGATTCCAAATATATTGCTGTTAACAAGCCTTTTATGGACTATTTCAGCATTGCCAGTGAAACCGAAATTATTGGTAATAATCCCATTGACATATGGGACAAGGAAGTAGGCGGACATTTTATTGAACAAGATAAAATGGTAATGCAGAGCCAGGAAATAAACAGTTTTGAAGAACTTGTCAATTTCAAGCATAAATCGGCATGGTTCGAAATATTCCGCGCACCTATCATAAATCAGAACGGGCAATTACTGGGAACAACCGGAATAGCGCGGGACATAACGAGTCGTAAAGAAGTCGAAAAAGCATTGCAGCAAGCAGTAAAGACGGCCGAAGCGGCAACCGAGGCAAAGAGTAAATACCTGGCTATTATGAGCCACGAAATCAGGAACCCGCTCAACGCTGTTGTCGGAATGGTTCGTATGCTCCACGAAGCCGGCATCAAAGGCCCTGAGAGTAAGCTTATTGAAAATATTAAAACATCTTCCGACCATCTTTTGATGATCGTTAACGATATTCTTGATTTTTCAAAAATAGAATCCGGAGATATGATTATTGAAGAAACTAACTTTGATATTCACGATGTAGTGCAAAGAGTTTATAACTCAAATCTTTATATAGCAAGGGAGAAGCAGATAGATCTGGATTTCCACATAGATCAAAATATTGGTCACTCCCACAAGGGCGATCCGTTGAGGCTGCAGCAGGTTTTGGGCAATCTGGTAAGCAATGCCATAAAGTTTACACCTCAGGGCAGGATAGGAATACGCTGTGAACTGGAAACTGAAACGCGGCAAAGTATGAAGGTGCGTTTTGAAGTAGAAGATACCGGAATTGGAATAAGTATGGAAAGCCAGGCCAAGATATTTGAAAGCTTTAAGCAGGAAGATAATACTATTGCCAGAACTTACGGTGGTTCGGGACTTGGCCTTGCCATCAGCAAACAGATTGTTGAACTTATGGGAAGTAAACTTGCAGTGGAAAGTATTAAGAATATGGGAAGTAAGTTTTATTTTTCTGTTGATCTGAAGGTTGCCGAAGATGGAATTTCGCAAAGTTGCTTAACAGAGGTGGCTGCCGGACAAAATTCACTTACCGGTCATTCAATACTTCTGGTTGAAGATAATAAGCTAAACCAGATACTGGCGACAACCATACTCGAAAAATGGGGCGCACATGTAATTGTTGCGGGTAACGGGCAGCAGGCTCTTGATTTCCTGTCAGCAGATACATTTGATATCATCCTTATGGATATTCAGATGCCGGTAATGGATGGCATGACGGCCAGCAAACTGATACGTGAGAAATTACGGATTACCACACCCATACTGGCACTTTCAGCCAATGTAGTTAAGGGCATTGTCGAACAATGTGAAGAAGCAGGCATGCAGGGCTATATTTCGAAGCCATTTGATTCGGATGACCTGTACCGGAAAATCAATATGCATATTGCAAAAAATGAAACCATGGCTCACTATACCGAAGATTTTAACCAGGATATAATTGTTGCTGATGTTGCCCGGCTCGAACGAATGATAGGCTCGGATCCACAGATGCTCAATATAATGATTGATAAATTTCTTGTAATAACTCCGGCCTATCTTGCGGAGTTAAACGAAGCCGATACCAATAACGACCTGCCTGCCATTGCAGCTATGGCGCACAAAATAAAAGCGAGCATCGATCTGGTTTCGACACCTGTTTTACGCGATCTTATCCTGAATATAAACCGTTTAAGCCGCGACGAAGGCAATATCGCTGACGTTAAACCACTTATTAAAAAATTCAACGCATATTATAAGCTGCTCGAAATCCAACTCAGGCAGGAGGTTAATGCAGAGAGAGTTTTGGATAAAGTTGGCTAACAGAATATGAAAAACTCTATTATGCCCTGGCCTCTATCCTTGTCCGCAGATATAGCAGCAGCATAAAAACCAGGCTGATAATAAAAAAAACTGTTATCGCCAGTACCGAAAACCGCATACTTCCTGTAAGAGCTTCAATAACACCAAAACTGAAGGTGCCGGCCACGGTTGCCAGTTTTTCCATCACATCATAAAAACTGAAAAACGAAGTATGGTCGGTAGTGCCTTCGGGCAACATTTTCGAATAAGTACTCCTTGCCAGCGATTGTGAGCCACCCATAACAATTCCTATGAAAAAAGCTGCAGTTACAAACTGAATGGTATTGGTAATAAAATATGCCCCGATACAAATGAGTGTCCAGGCAATAATGGTAATAATAAGTGCGCGTAGGTTCCCCAGTTTTTCCGAAATCCGTGCAAACATCCATGCGCCCAGCATTCCAACCAATTGTATAACCAGAATAGTTGGAATAAGTACATCTTCTTTCAAACCCATTTCCTTTTCACCGTATGTTGCTGCCATAAACATGGTGGTAAGCACACCCATCATCAGGAAGAAGAACCCGGAAAGGTACATGCTCAGTTTATAGGATTTACGGATCTGGTTAAAAACCACTGTTAATTCCCTGTAGCCATTGGTAAGAACAGATTCCCGTTTCATTCTTTTACGGAAAGTATATTTGGGCAAACGACTGAAAGTGATCTGCGAAAATGCAATCCACCATATAAAAACGGTGAGAAATGATATACGGGCAGGCAACGAACTATCTGCAGCAATACCAAACAATCCCGGTTTCATGATCATCAACAGGTTGAAAAGCAGCAATACAACTCCACCAAGGTATCCCATCGAATATCCGAGGGCGCTGATACGATCCTGATCCTCAGGTTCTGAAATTACAGGTAGGAAGGAATTGTAAAAAACAATGCTTCCTCCGTATCCTACTGTTCCCAGCGCAAAAGCAATTATACCAAGTTCAATATGATTTTTATCGAAAAAGAACAAGACACCACATGCAACTGCACCTATCAGGGTGAACGCGCGCATAAATCCTTTCCGGCGGCCTGTATAGTCGGCCATTGACGAAAACAATGGCGAGCCAATTGCAACCAGCAGGTAAGCGGCTGCAATAGCCCAGGAATACAACACCGTATTAATTACCGGTTGCCCGAAGAACGAAACCGTAAAATTATCGCCGGTACGTGTAACAGTATTGTAATATATAGGGAAAATAGCTGAAGCAATAGTTAGCTGATAGACCGAGTTGGCCCAATCGTACATAACCCAGCCTCGCACAAGTCGCTTGTCGCCTTTAACTATAGTTTGAACATCTTTGCGGTTAATCAAAATAACTTCCATATTAAAGAGCTGCTAAGATAAAGTTTTTCGGGATTGTGTCCGGTTGCTTGTACGAACAACTTTTCGAAAACAAACAAACAGCGGATAGCCGGGGATTTATGCTTTACCTTAACAACCATGTTCATGAAGTATTTTTGGCACGGTATTTTGTCCGAAGGGATAAAGTTCACCACGCTTCATTTTGTTCTCAGTGGCTTTGCGCGAAACCTATTGGATTCTGGCTTGTCCGGGTAACTTATCTGGTACATTCGTGCATTTTTTGGCAGAATATTTTCATTTAATTTTAAAATACCGAATAATGTAAAAGGAATAATGAAGTTCGAAGTTATGAAGCGATAGAATTAGCAATGGTATCTTCATTATTAATATTCAATTCCATTATTCGGGTTTTTACTTAAATATTCGATATTCCTTGTTCGATACTTGTGCTGAGCGTTGGTTGGTGAGCGAAGCCGAACCAAGCCGAAGCATTCATTATTCAAATCTTATTTAGGTCTGGCTTGTGCAGGTTAGGTATTTGATAACTAAGAATTTAGATTTTCAGTGAGATGCAAACCTACTCTATAAAGTTAAGCTGGTATTTTAATTTAACTATTTTGGCAAAATGCAAACACCCCGCAAAAGCAGGGTGTTTGTTTAATTGATCGGAATATTGGCTCCCTGATGAGTATATACCAGGTTGTATTATAGCTAAAAATCCTGCTTTTGCAGTAACCCTGTTTTAAACTGGGGTCGTTTTTGAGTTGATGAGCCGAGAGCCTTTATTCCTGCAATATTCTTGGTTTTATTTTTTGAAACAGTTTTAATATATCACTACTTTATTTAATGATTTTCCGTTTTTGTTTTCTGTTACCAGGAAATAAGCACCTCCTGCCAGTCCACCTATTGATACTTGCTGTGATCCGATAATATCAAGACTTTCGCCATTTTGCCATACAATTTTTCCCTGCATATCCACCAGGCTCATCTGGTCAATTACTCCAGAGCCTTTGGCAGGTGCAATCGTAAAGTTTCCGTTGCTGGGATTTGGGAAAATTGAATAAGTATCATTAACGGCTGAATTATTGAAATGAATTTTTATTTCTTTGGTTGCTGAGCATCCTTCGGAATTAGTGACTGTAACACTGGTCGTTTTTATGCCATTATTCGTTGATAATGAGTCGATAAGGATAGATGCACTGTTACTACCGTTGGGCTGCCAACTGTATGTCATATTGCCATCAAGACTGGCATCAAGTTCAATGCTGTTGCCACTTCTCACGATTGTATCGGAGGGTAAATTTATTACCGGATTTGAATTGATTGCAAGTGTTATTGTTTTTTCGACATCCTGGCAACCGTTGTACCCTTCCACATGCATAATCAGCATGGTTTGCTTTTTGTCAAGATCAAGTGTACCTGGTTTATAGACTGCATTTTCGAGATTTGCATCATCAAAACTGCCATCGCCTGTAGTTTGCCAGTTAATGGTGAAATAGTTTTCGGCTGTGGCCGATGTTTCAAATACGGAATTTTCACATACCGTTCCGGTTTCGGATGCATTTGCTGTTGCCTGGGCATGCACCGGCAGGTGAATATTATCGATCCATGCAGCATCTTTGCCTTCCGTATTCTCAGCATTTTTTGAATAGCGCCATTCAATCTGGTGCATTCCCGCTTCAATCCTGTAACTATGAAAGTTCCATTCTGTAAGGCCACTCCATTCTTCAATAATTTTACCATCTACAATAAACTGTAGCTTATCGCCTGATTCACTGGAAGTTTTACTCCAGAAACTTACAAAATCGCAGTTCGAAACTTCGCAGGGATAAGTCAATGAAGAAACTTCGCTATTATTAATTTGTCCCGAACGTATGGAATGTGTTCCTTCAAAATGCTCGCTCGCATCGTTTACCCAATTTTGTATTCCGCTTTCACTCCAGGCTATCCGGCTTTTAAAAACAGGTTCAAAATCTTCGTCAGGTCGGTATATCGTTCTGAAATCCATTACTTTGCTTGTGGTACTGCCAAAGTTATTCACCGAAACCACTTTCCAGAAATATTTTGTATTGTAGTCGAAATTTGCCTGGGCTTTGAATTGTGAGGCGGTAAGCTTCTGTCCATTTACCAGGTTTGATGGAGGATTGTCGGTTCCAAGATAAAATAAGTAATAGTCAGAAGTTCCGCCATCGCCGCTTTCCCAACTGAAGTGGCTGTTAATGGATTGCAATTTGCTGTGATTTACGGGAGTGTACGTTGCAGCTATGCCAGGAGTATTTAATATTTTGATTTTTGAAAGGTACGGCAGGTAATTGAGGGCAGTAATAGTAAGTGTTATGCTGTCGCCCGAAACGGGGAAATCAAGATTAATTGTGTTTGTTCCTGCGGTAACAGGGGATGTGCCCAGTATATTTCCCTGATTGCTTAAACAGGCAAAACCGCCGGATGAATTACAGGTAAATGAATAGCTCATTACACCCGAGCCGATATAGGCTTTAGGTTCAACAACAAATTGTTTCGGCGCTGTGGTGCGTACCCTGAGCGAAGGATCACCGAATAAAATCCAGGTATCGGTAGTTTGATATCCTGCCTTACCATACACATCGTTCATGCTCATCATACCCTTCACTGATATTGCACCCATAGTTGATGAGCCTTCCTGCGGATTGCTGAGTAATTCGGCAATCTTATCCTGAGCCTGCATAGGCGGGTAACTGGTTTGTGATCCGGATGCCATTAATGCAGCCAATGCACCTGTGGGTTGCCCTTTGTTGTTCGAAGCGCGGAGCCAGGCTTCGGCCAAACAATTTTTATTCACGAAATTTCCGTTTTCACAGGCTGCTGCCCAAATAAGCGGATATTTGCCGTAGTTATCGCAATTTTCAACATCTGTTTTGGAAAACGATCCGGTTGCCCATGAAGTTGGCGAACCATGACCTGCATAAAAAATGACGCCCGTTCCCTGCTTTATTTTACTGCTGATATCGTTTATGGAAGGATTGCCTTTGGCATCTGCTTCACCCTGTGAACCATCAAAAAATTCATTGGATTGGTTGTATGATCCTGACTTCATGACTTTCAGAAGGTTGCGGACATGTTGAAAATCCGATTCGCCATCATCACCAGGACTTAAAGTTGATCCAATCCCTGTTGCCGATGTTAACCATGAAGCATCTGCTCCCGGATTTTTTTCATATTGCAGCGTGCGGCTTACCTGTACTTCCACATCTTTTACCGATTCAGCCGAAAACCTGCCTACCAGAATGTCCGGATAATGGTCATCACCTGCCAGGTATGAGTAATAATTGTCGCTGGCGCCATAAGGAAATATGTAAGAAGGAACTTTATCGGCATCACCTACCAGAAGAAGGTAAGCAAAATTGGAATTATTGTAATAATAGTTTTTTACGAAAGCATAAATAGCGTCAGCATTGGCAAACTGTGTGGCATCAACAATTTCGGTAGCTATGCCGGTTTGTTTTCTCCAATCTGCCAGTGGCTCAATTGCTTTCCTGTAGCTTTCAGGACAAATGATCAGCATACTGCCACGTTCCGAAGGTAGCAGCCCTGATTTTAATTTGGAA
>JBBSDG010000015.1:0-28178 GCA_038249635.1 Bacteroidales bacterium
ACATTGCGGCGCATATAGGCAGGAACACGCTCCATTTCTTCTACGTTGGATGGGCTCAGTGTTTTATGACTCAGGTTTTTAAGCTTGTTGATGCGATCCAGTCGCTGATCTTCCTGTTCGATACTCGGTTTTTCAACAGGAGTATGTACGTAAACCGGAGTTTTTACGTCTGGTTTCGAAGCAGGGTTCACAATTTCAAATTCAGGTTCCTGGTGGAAGAATGACCTGATTTCGAGTGGCTCAGGATTCTGAATGCTTTTCTCGGAAGTTTTTTCAGTTTTATCGGAAGTACTGTCGCTGAAAAGCGTTGAAGGAACATTGGTTGTCGATACCTCCGGAACAGACCAAACATGCTCTTCATTATGCTTTTGCGGAGCAACCGTTTCTATCACCAGCTGTACTTCGGTGATGGGTTCAACCTTTACAGAAGCTTGCGGAGCATACAACATGTTCCTGGAATCTTCCAGATTATGCTTTGTTACAACCGGCTTGTTAAAGCCAGTAGCAATAAGTGTTATGGAAATTTCATCCTCGAGATTATCGTCAACACCATCACCCCATATAACATTGGCATCTTCACCGGTACGTGAAGTTATGTAGCCTGTAATATCGTGGAGTTCTTCGAGCGAAATTTCGTTTTTCCCGGAGGTGATATACAGCAATACGTTTGCGGCACCTTTAATATCGGTATCATCAAGCAGTGGAGAATTTAAAGCCATTTCAACAGCTTTAACGGCACGGTCAGGACCGTTGGCAATACCTGATCCCATGATTGCTTTCCCGCTTCCCTGCATTACAGTTTTCACATCCTCGAAATCGACGTTTATACGGCCGGTAACAGTTATGATTTCAGCTATTCCCTTAGCAGCAATCGTCAGTACGTTATCAGCTTTTCCAAATGCCTGGCTAAGTTTCATGTCGCCCTGCATATCCAGCAGCTTGTCGTTGCAGATCACGAGCGTGGTATCGACATACTTTTTCAGTTCTTCGATACCGGCAGTAGCCTGCAATTCGCGTTTACGTCCTTCGAAGCTGAAAGGCTTGGTAATAATACCAACTGTTAATATCCCCAGTTCTTTTGCAATCTGCGCGATGATAGGAGTTGCGCCTGTACCGGTTCCGCCGCCCATTCCTGCAGTGATAAAAAGCATGGAAGTATTGGTAGAAAGGATTTCCCTGATCTCATCAGCAATTAAAATCGCTGCGTCACGGCCTACGGTAGGATTTGCCCCGGCACCTAAACCGGTGTTCCCGAGCCGTATTTTATTGGGTACTTCACACTTATTAAGCGATTGAGAGTCAGTGTTGCAGATATAAAAATCCACTCCTTTTATACCCTGGGTGTACATGTACGAAACAGCATTGCTGCCACCGCCACCTACACCTATTACTTTTATGATTGGGGCCTGTTCGTCGGGCCTGTCGAATTTTAGCATTTCAGTCATTTTTCTCCCCCTAAAATTAATTGTTTAACAATTGCGTTACTTTGGTTCTTTAAATATTTACTAACAAAATAGGTGTTAATTATTAACTAATTCCATCACCGAAAAACTTGTCGAGCCAGTCGGAGACTTTGTTGGATTTAGGTTTCACCGGTTTTATCTCTTTTTCGGGTTCTACCGTTGTTGTAGAATCGTTTTTCACCCGCGTTACATCTGTGCGCTGCATACCCATCAGTACTAATCCTAATCCGGTTGAATACATCGGGCTGGTCATTTCGTCAACTGAAGTGGCTGCAAGATGCTCATTCGGGTAGCCGATACGGGTATCCATACCGGTGATAAACTGCGTGAGTTGTTCTATATGTTTAAGCAAAGCGCCACCGCCGGTCAGAACTATTCCTGCAATCAATCTTTTTTCGAGTCCTGTGCTTTTAATTTCCTGATAAACAGCTTCGATAATTTCTTCCATCCTGGCCTGGATTATCTTTGCAAGGTTTTTCAGGGTAATTTCTTTGGGTGCACGTCCGCGTAAGCCTGGTATAGCAACCACTTCTTCGGCACGGTTTTCGCTGGCAAGTGCCGAACCAAATTTTACTTTAAGGTCCTCAGCATGTTTTTTAATAATGCTGCAACCGGCCTTGATATCTTCGGTTATAATTTCGCCTCCGAAAGGAATAACAGCGGTATGCCTGATAATTCCATCGAGGAAAATGGCCACATCCGTTGTTCCGCCACCTATATCAACCAGAACAACACCCGCTTCTTTTTCGTCGAGGCTTAACACGGCTTCGGCTGATGCCAGCGGTTGGAGTATCAGGTGCTGAAGGTTATAGCCTGATTTTTCGATGCATTTCATAATATTCTGGGCAGCCGAAGTCTGCGCAGTTACGATATGAAAACTTGCTCCCATCTGATGACCCAGCATTCCTTTCGGATCTTTTACTCCGGCTTCGCCATCAATTATGAATTCCTGTGGCAGAACGTCAATGATCTTTTCGCCGGGATTCATGGCAATGTTATAAATGCTGGTGGTAAACTGGTCGATATCCGCCTGACTGATTTCAGTTTCAGGATTGGGCCTGATGGTGCTTGCCCTGTGCTGAATACTGCGGATATGCTGGCCCGCAATACCCACATTTACCGTACGAATGGTAACTTTTGAATGCAACTGAGCCTCTTTTATGGCGGTTTGAATAGAGTTGACCGTGTTTTCGATGTTGGTGATAACACCACGGCGAACACCAATGGATTCGGTGTGTCCATATCCCAATACCTCAATCTTGCCGAATTCGTTGCGGCGTCCCGCAATGGCGGCAATTTTTGTTGTTCCGATATCTAATCCGACTACGATTTCCGATGACATAGCTTTAAATTTATTTTGTACACACTATTTGATTTTTATATTCCAGATTCAATTTACCGTATTTGTTCCACCCGGTTTTTACCAGGCCATTTTTATAGAAACACATCAGGTTTCCAAGTTTTTCGCTGGCATCGGTTGTATCTCCCATATAAACGATATGCGATCCGGCTTTTGTAACCAGTTGAATTTTACCGTTCGAGGTAATATACACCTGCTCGATAAGTGCTTTCAACGTGCTGTCAGAGCTGATGATTCCGGCCAGCAAATGAATGTCATAAAGGCTTTTCAATTCATTCCGAAGCAACTTTTTGGAATCGGGAACAGAATAAATGTTTTTGCCATCTTTCAGCGGGCTTTCGATGCTGCCCGATGCAATAAGCGTTTTGTAGGGATATGCAGCATTCACAGGCATCACCCGACCATTCCTGTCGAGGTAATGTTGCTGGCCTTCCGGCGTGTAGTACCTGATAATGGCCATACACTGATCCGCTTTTATCATGATATCCCCTTCAACGGTAATCAGTGCATCCGTATTTTCAAGGTATGGATTCTTTTTTAAAAATGCTGTAATCCCTGTAATATCTACCTCACCAATAGTCTGTGTCTGTAGTTTGCCAAACTTGTTGGTTATCTGTGCCATCAGGTCGTTACCGCTGATCAAAGGCTGTGATCCCCTGTAGTCAATCCGGCAGGTGATACCACGACATTGCTTTACTTTATGCGATTCATTGGCAAAGCCCATCATTACCACAACTCCCGCTGCAATGGCGATCCATAGGGAAATGAGCAATATTTTTACCAATATCTTCATCCTGATTAATTTTTAACTGTGCTGAAAAAAGTTTCAATCGGTTCAACCAAAGTGTCGATATCGCCAGCTCCCATGGTTATCAATACTTCTATATGTTTTCCTGTAAAATACGCTGGAATTTCAGCTTTCTGTACCAGATGTTTATTGTTATGATGTATCAGCGAAAGCAGCATTTCCGAATCAATTCCGGGAATAGGAAGTTCACGGGCAGGGTAGATTGGCAGAAGCAAAATTTCATCAAGCAAGGATAAACTCTTAGCAAATTCTTCGGCAAAATCGCGGGTACGGGAGTATAGATGCGGCTGGAAAATTCCCGTAAGCTTTCGGTTGGGGAACATATCCCTGGCTGAACGGATACAGGCTTTTATCTCTTCGGGATGATGCGCGTAATCGTCGATATAAACCATATTTGGCTCATTAAGTCGGATATCAAACCTGCGTTTAACTCCTTTAAAAGTTGCAAGCCCTTTGCTTAATTCTTCGGGAGTAGCACCGGCAAGAATAACGGCAGCAAGGGCCGCAACCGCATTTTCAACATTATATAAACCAGGTATTCCAAGCACAAGGTTATTGATTTTGCCGCCCGGGTAATTGAAATCGAAATGATACAGACTATTTACAAGTTTAAGTTCAGATGCGTAAAAGTCGGCTACTTCATTTACAGCATACCTGTAAACTTTACCATACAATGGGAGTTGCAACTGCAGATCAAGTCCTTTTTTGATTATTAATGATCCTTTCGGAACTATATTTCCTGTAAAATCAGTGAATGCTTCGTGTACCGATTCAATGTTATTATAAATATCAAGATGGTCGGAATCAATACTTGTAATGATGGCGATAAACGGATGCAGTTGCAGGAACGACCTGTCGTATTCATCAGCCTCAACCACCATAAACGGCGATGTTTCGGAAATAAGAAAGTTATTTTCAAAATTCCGAGAAATTCCGCCCAGGAACGCCTGGCAACCCACATGAGATTGCTGTAACAGGTAAGAAACCATGCACGAAGTTGTAGTTTTTCCGTGGGTTCCGGCACAGGCTATGGCCTGGTATTCGGACGAAAGCATTCCGAGTACTTCGGCGCGTTTCATCATTCGTACGCCACTTTTTTGCAGGTATTTGAGTTCGGTATTTGTAGCCGGAATAGCTGGGGTAAACACTACGAGTACTGTTTCGGCAGGAATTAGCGAAATATCTTCGTGGTAGTGGATAATCATGCCTTCGCTTTCGAGGATGGAAGTCAGAGTAGTTGAAGTGCGGTCGTATCCATGTACCTGGTAGCCTTTGGCAATAAAATAGCGCGCCAGCGCACTCATGCCGATGCCGCCGATACCAAGGAAATAGATACTATGTTCTTTAATTCTCAACAACATTTACTTCTCTTTTATTTTGTTTTAAAGCAAGCTCAAATACATGTTCTGCAATCTGCCGGGCTGAATTTCTGATTGCCATGGAACTTATGTTAGTACTGAGTGTTTTTTGTTCCGCAATATTTGAAGCGAGCTCCGTAATAGCAGTTACCAGGGTTGCAGGTGCTTCTGAATCTTTCACAAGGATTGCTGCTTTGCGCGATGACAACGCAAGGGCATTTTTGGTTTGATGATCTTCGGCTACATTTGGCGAAGGCACAAGAATGGAAGGTTTGCCGGTTAAACACAACTCTGAAATTGCTATTGCTCCGGCTCTTGAAACTACTATATCAGCAGCAGCATATGCTTTGTCCATTTCTTTTATAAACGGCATGGTAACAGTCCCTTCCCCTTCTATATCCTGAACTGCTTTTGCTGCCTGATCTGCATAATATTTTCCTGTTTGCCAGATCAACTGGATTTTATCGGTTGCCATGATTCTTAATCCGGCATGAATACTCTGGTTTATGGTCCTCGCTCCTAAACTGCCTCCCACAACCAGCAATGTGATCTTGCCCTCAACAAGGTTAAATAGTTTTAGTGCTTCTGACTTACTATTGTTGTTAAATTCAATATCATGCCTTACTGGGTTGCCGGTGAGCCGGATTTTAGATGCCGGAAAGTATTTTTCCATGCCTTCGTAAGCCACACAAATAATATCAGCTTTTGCAGCCAGCATTTTATTGGTAATTCCGGGAAATGAATTTTGTTCCTGAATAACTGTTGGTATTCCAAGCCATGAAGCCATTCGTAGTGTTGGTCCCGAAGCATAACCGCCGGTTCCGATTACCACATCGGGTTTAAATGATTTTATGATTTTCCGCGCGTTGAAAAGGCTTGATATAACTTTGAACGGAAACATAAGGTTGTCAGTAGTGAGCCTGCGCTGTAACCCGCTGATCCACAAGCCTTCGATCGGGTAACCTGCTGCCGGAACTTTCTCCATTTCCATCCGGCCTTTTGCGCCTACAAACAGGATTTCAGCAGCTGGAGCCGCCGCCTTTATGGCATTAGCTATCGCCACAGCCGGAAATATATGCCCGCCTGTGCCGCCTCCGCTGAGGATAATCCTTATGTTATCAGTTTTCAGCATATTCCGTTTCTATTAATTCGTCTTCAGGTTCCGGCACTTCGTCCATTTCTTTACTCACACTCAATATGATTCCGATTGCAATACTGGTGAACCAGATACTGGTTCCACCCATACTTACCAGCGGCAGAGGCTGGCCGGTTACCGGTACAAGGTGCACCGCCACAGCCATGTTTGCAAAAGCCTGTATAATCAAACTTATGGTGACACCAATAGCCAGCAATGCCCCGAAATTCCCCGGAGCCTTAATCGCAATCCGGATTCCACGGTACAAGAGGATCAGGTACATAAGAACAATGATGATTGCACCTATCACTCCATATTCTTCAATGATAATTGCAAAAATAAAATCGTTAAAAGGATTGGGAAGGAAATTTTTCTGCATACTGTTTCCAGGCAATTTCCCGACAAAGCCTCCGTTTGCAATGGCAATTTTTGCCTGGTCAACCTGGAAGGTTTCGTCGCTGTCGCCTTTTCCTCCGAAATTCTCAATACGGTTTTGCCATGTTCCCAGTCGTCCGCTCGATTTTGGCGAAACCATCAGGAATGTTACCAGTAAGGCAACCCCTGCAATTCCTATTCCAGCGAGTGCCAAAAGGTACTTAAATTTTACGCCTCCAATAAACATCAGAACAATACAAGTAACAAACAGGATAACTGCAGTTGATAAGTTGGCGGGTAAAATCAATCCGCAAATGATTAGTATGGGTGTGAGGATAGGAAGGAATGCAGCTTTCAGATCCTTTATGTTAGATTGTTTTTTTGCCAGCATGCTTGCCACATACATAATAAGAGCCAGTTTTGCAAGGTCCGAAGGCTGGAAAGTTATACTGGTTCCCGGCAAGGTTGTCCAGCGGGCTGCCTCGTTGCGCACTTCACCGAATAGCAATGTATAAAGCAACAGTGGCGCAGCAATAAATATGAGCAGCATCGATATTCGGGCATAATATACATACTTTATTTTATGCGCAGCATACATCAATACTAATCCAAAAGCAAGGAGACCCAAATGCCTGAACAAATAATGCTCGGTATTGCCGTGCTCGAAGCGGTAAGCCAACGTGGTGGTGGAACTGTAAACGGCCAGCAACGAAAATAGTGAGAGTATAATTACAACTCCCCATATTACTTTATCCCCACGTATTTTCGGAACTATCTGAATCATTTCCTGGCTTTATTGTAAAGTTATTTTTATAAATTTCTGACGGCTTGTTTGAATTTATCGCCGCGTTCCTCATAGCTTTCAAACAGATCGTAACTGGCACAAGCCGGTGATAAAAGTACCGTGTCTCCTTTTTTGCCAATGGTATAGGCTGTTAGAACGGCTTGCTCGGCAGAACTGGTTTCGTAAATTGCCTGAACCTTATTAGCGTAACGATTGATGATTTTACTATTGTCAACTCCCAGGCAAATAATTGCTTTCACTTTGTTTGCAACAAGTTCATCGAGCTTGGTATAATCATTGCCTTTGTCGATGCCGCCTGCGATCCATATCACCGGCGAATCCATGGTTTCGAGAGCATACCATGCACTGTTAACATTAGTAGCCTTGGAATCATTGATAAAGTCAATGCCATGGATGCGTGCAACATATTCGAGGCGATGCGGTACATTTTCAAAAGCACTGAGCGACTGGCGGATACTTTCCTTGCGGATATCGACCAGGCTTGCGCCGATTGAAGCGGCCATCGAATTGTACACATTGTGTTTGCCTTGTAAGGCGAGTTCTTCCAATGTCATGGTAAAGTGGTTGTTATTTGCGTTTATATGTATTTTATTTTCAGTTAAATAGGCATTCGCTGAGGTGTTTCCTGCTCGACAGGTTGTTGTATAAATCCGTGCCTGCAGGTTTCGTCTGCTTACTTCGGCCGCACTTACTTCGTCATCCAGGCAATAGATAAAGGCATCTTCTTTTGTTTGATTTCGTGTAATTCTGAATTTCGAGTCAATGTAGTTTTCAAATTTGTAATCGTAGCGGTCCATATGATCGGGTGTGATGTTGGTAAGTATGACGATTTCAGCTTTGAATTCAAACATGCTGTCGAGCTGAAAGGAGCTGATTTCGAGTACATACCAATCGAAATCATGAGTGGCAACCTGCATCGCAAAACTTTCGCCTACATTACCGCCTAAGCCAACATTAATACCTGTATTTTTCAGGATGTGATAAAGCAGGAGCGTCGTTGTGGTCTTGCCGTTGGAACCTGTGATGCATATTTTATTTGCCTTGGTAAATCTTGCTGCAAATTCAATTTCGGAGATAACCGGTATCAATTTTGATTTGATTTTCTTAACCAGTGGCGCGGTTAGCGGAATTCCCGGACTGATGATAACTTCATCAGCATCAAGAATCTGTTCTTCGGTGTGTTTGCCCTCCTCGAATGCTATTTCATAATGTGAAAGAACGTTTTTGTATTTTTCCTTTATTTTTCCGGAATCGGATAACCAAACCCTGAATCCCTGTTTTTTAGCCAGCACTGCTGCTCCTGTTCCGCTTTCGCCTGCTCCCAGTATGGCTATTTTTTTAGTCATTGCTCAAGCCTTTACCTTATTTTGAGTGTTATGATTGTAAGCAAAGACAGCGCAATTCCAATAATCATGAAACGCATCACAATCTTTGGTTCGGCATATCCTTTTTTCTGGTAATGATGATGAAGCGGTGCCATCAGGAATACTCTTTTTCCTTCGCCAGTTCTTTTCTTTGTGTATTTGAAGTAGAAAACCTGTATTACCACCGAAAGATTTTCGGCGATAAATATTCCGCAAAGTATTGGAATGAGTAATTCCTTGCGGATCATAATGGCAAAAACAGCAATGATGCCACCTAAAGCCAGGCTTCCGGTATCACCCATAAAAACCTGAGCCGGATAGGAATTGTACCAGAGAAAACCAACACATGCTCCCACAAGTGCACTGGTGAAAACCATCAGTTCGCCGGTATTTGGGATGAACATGATATTGAGATAATCGGCAAATACAATATTGCCGCTTACCCAGGCAAGCAAACCCAGCGTAATTGCTATTATTGCCGATGTTCCTGTCGCCAGCCCATCCATGCCATCGGTAAGGTTTGCCCCGTTTGATATTGCCGTAATAATAAATATTACCATTGGTATAAATATCAACCAGGCATATTTCCGGTAATCATCACCCACCCATTTCAACAAAATGGCATAATCAAACTCATTATTCTTTAAAAAAGGAATGGTTGTTTTCGTTGATTTCTCCGGTTTTGTTCTGAATTTTTTGTTGTGATCGCGCACTTGTTCGAAAGCAGTGAGGGATCCGGGTTTTGCAGGTGTAACCACAACTTTTTTTTCAGGAACACGTTCGCGTATTACTATTCCCGGATGGAAGTAAAGCACCGAGCCTACTACCAGGCCAGCCACAATTTGTCCCAGGATTTTAAATCTGCCTGCCAGTCCTTCTTTGTTCTTTTTAAATACTTTGATATAATCATCCAGGAAGCCAATTAATCCAAGCCAGATGGTTACAAAGAGCATAAGTAAAATATAAACATTCAGTATTTTTGCGAAAAGGAGTGTAGGTATAAGAATTGCTCCCAGTATGATTAGACCGCCCATGGTTGGTGTGCCGGTTTT
This sequence comes from Bacteroidales bacterium, assembly GCA_038249635.1. Lineage (GTDB taxonomy): Bacteria > Bacteroidota > Bacteroidia > Bacteroidales > UBA4417 > UBA4417. The sequence continues at coordinate 9,721 of JBBSDG010000015.1, forward strand.
TGCCATTTGCCCTTCCAGGCCGAGTTCGCGAACGGTTTCGCCTATTTGTTTGGCGCGCAGGTAGTTAATTATCCTTTTGCCATAAATCAGCGAGATAAAGAGCGAAAAAAACGTTACCATTGCAGCACGAAACGAAATGAATTGAAACAATCCCGCTCCCGGTACATTATAGGCTTTATCGAGCCATGTAAAAAGATAATACAACATATGGTTCCGAACTTTTTGTTTGTTTAGAGCAGGTATTTTTTTAGTATTTCCTTATCATCAAAGTGATGTTTTACGCCATTTACTTCCTGGTATTTTTCATGACCTTTTCCTGCTATCAGTATTATATCATTATCACGACTCATGGCACATGCAATCCTGATGGCATCGTACCGGTCGGTAATATTCTGTACGTTACGGGCAAACTCTTTTTCAACGCCAACCAGCATTTCCGAAATAATTTGCTCAGGCACTTCGCTGCGCGGATTATCCGAGGTAAGTATTACCCTGTCGCTAAGTCGTGCTGCAATACGGGCCATAACCGGGCGCTTGGTTTTATCCCTGTCGCCACCGCAGCCAACAACGGTTATCAGCATTTCGTTGCCTTTGCGAAGCTGATTGATGGTTTCGAGCACATTCTGCAAGGCATCGGGGGTATGTGCATAGTCAACAATTCCTATAATTCCCTGAGGTGATTTGATATAATCGAAACGGCCTTCAACACTTTCGAGGTTGCTTAATATGGTGAGCACTTCCAGCGGATCCTGCTCCAGCAAAACACCGGCTGCATAAACTGCCAGCAGGTTGTAACCGTTGAATTTGCCTACCAGACGACACCATATTTCGTTACCATCCAGGTCAAGGTGCAATCCGTCGAGCGGAGCTTCTATGATCCTGCCTTTAAAGTCAGCCATTTTCTGAAAACTGTAAGTGCTCTTTGAAGCCTTAGTATTCTGTAGCATTACAAGTCCATTACGGTCGTCAACATTAGTCAGGGCAAAAGCTGTGGCAGGCAATTCGTCAAAAAAGCGCTTCTTGGCTTTCAGGTATTCTTCAAAAGTTTTATGAAAATCGAGATGATCGTGTGTAATATTTGAAAAAATCCCGCCTGCAAAAGTCAGGCCGGCAATCCTGTTCTGAACTATGGCATGCGAACTAACCTCCATAAAGCAATAGCTGCATCCATTTTCAACCATATGGCTCAGTAGTTGGTTGATATGTATAGCATCAGGTGTGGTATGTGTGGATGGAATTATTTCATCGTCAATGCGATTCAGGATGGTTGAAAGCAGTCCGGTATGATACCCGAGTTCCCTGAAAAGGTTGAAAAGCAGTGTAACCGTGGTCGTCTTACCATTTGTTCCTGTAATGCCAACAAGTTTCAGCTTTTTTGAAGGATTGCCAAACCAGTTGGATGCAATTGCACCCGAGGAATAGCTGCTGTCGTCAACCTTTATATAGGTTACAGTACCAATGATGTTTTCAGGAATCGTTTCACAAACTATTGCGATTGCGCCTTTTTCAATTACCTGGTTAATAAAGCTGTGGCCGTCAACCCGGGTGCCTTTTACAGCAAAAAACATACTTCCGGCCTTAACTTCACGCGAATCATAGGTTATGCCGCTGATATTCATATCAGTAGCACCTATTATTTGCCTGGTGTTAACGTTTTGAAGTAATTCGGCCAGCGTTTTCATGTATGCTTCTATTTGAATCTTATTTATCGGTTATTAATTTATTTGGTAAAGCCAAGGCTAAGAAGTATAGGTGTTCCGGGAATTATTTTGCTTCCGGCGGGTAACGATTGCTTGTTAACCAGCCCTACGCCGTTGATCTTAACTTTAACGCCCAGTTTTTCGAGCCTGTAAACAGCATCACTGGCACCCATTCCGATTACACTTGGTATTGTGGTTTGCGCATAAGCCACTGATGCAAACCGGGTTCCCATGCTGTCAGTAACCTTTGTTATCCATTCGCCTCCGCTCGGATTGCCCATTGAATATCCAAGCCATTTGGTGAGGTACTGTATATCGTGCCTATTGCCTGCCTGCATTGGATTACTGCGGACTGAAGTTGTGGTGTCAACCCAGTTCATTCCAACTTCGGGGTCGGTGGCGTAAATACGGTCGGCAATTTCGCGGAAAACAGGAGCTGAGATTACTCCTCCGTAATATCCTCCGGTGGTTGGATTATTGATTACCACAATGCAGGAATATTTTGGATTTTCAGCCGGGAAATAACCGACAAACGATCCCTTGTAATTAGTTTTGTTGTATCCGCCTCGGTTCTGGGCAACCTGGGCAGTGCCGGTTTTGCCTGCAACTGTATAAATCGGATTTTTAAGCACCGAACCGGTTCCATGATCAACAACTGCTTCGAGCATGATTCTGGCCATATCAATTGCTCTTTTTGAAGCAATTTTCTGGTTTATTACCTGTGTGCCTATGGTGGTAACCGGTATGCCGCCCATACGGATTTCCTTTACGAAATGAGGCTTTACCATCACTCCGTTATTTGCAACGGCGTTATAAAAGGTAAGGATTTGTAAAGGTGTAAGCGCTACTTCATAACCGATTGACATCCATGGCAAGGATGAATTCGACCATAAGCCATCTTTCATTCCCAAAATCTGAGGTCTGCCTTCGCCTTTTATTTCGAGTCCAAGCCGCTTATTTACACTAAAGCTGTGAAGCCTGTCAACAAAAGCCTGTGGGTTTGAAGCATAAGATCTGTAAATCACTTTTGAGATGCCGACATTCGATGATTTCTCAAAAGCCTGTTGCACAGTCATCACTCCACCTCCAAGGTGAGAATCTCTCATAGTCCTTCTGCCAAATGTGGTCATCCCGCCGGTTACATCAACAATATCAGTCAGTTTTACTTTTTCATCCTCGAATGCAGCCAGTAAGGAATATAATTTAAAAGTTGAGCCGGGTTCGGTGCTTTCGCCTATGGCATAGTTATAAAGCTCTTCGTATGTACCCGATTTTGTACGCCCCAGGTTGGCAATGGCTCTGATTTCGCCGGTTTTTACTTCCATAAGGATAGCACAGCCATGGTCAGCCTGATTTACAATTAATTGCTGTAGTAAAGCTTCTTCCGCAACATCCTGTATGTTAATGTCGATGGTGGTATAAATATCGGCACCACTTACCGGGTCTATCTCATTTCCCCGGTTCATCGGGCGCCAGTTTCCATCCGGAATACGCTGATACAACCTTTTGCCGGCCACGCCCTGCATTTCGCTGTTAAAAGCACTCTCGATACCCACATTGTTCGAATTGCCTTCTTTAAACCATCCTAATGTACGGTAACCTAATTTATCGAAAGGATATACTCTCTTGTTCTGCACGGTTGTAATCAGACCACCGCTATTTTTCCCTAACCTGAAAATGGGGAATTTCCTGATTGCTTTAAGCTGGTCAAAATCAGCTTTTCGCTTAATCAGCAGATAGCGGTTTTTGCTTTCGCGACCTTTTACCAGTAGAGTTTTGTATTGCCCTCTCGATTTATCTTTAAAGTAACCTGACAGGCAGATGGCCAGCGAATCGACATCAGTATTAAAAACTGAATCGGGAATAAGCGGAGATGCTGCATCCATGCGGACTTCGAACAACGGAATGGAAGTGGCAAGCATTTCGCCGTTTACATCATAAATATTGCCCCGGTTAGGTTCGATGGTAAAATATTTTAGTGAAAGCTTTTCAGCTTTTGCTTTCCACATTTCGCCTTCAACAAGCTGGATATAAAGTATCTTAGCGATAATAGCCAGGCTTACGACAAACATAAAGCCATAAACCAGATATACACGCGTAAGTATCGATTTCCTTGAATCCATTTCTGAGCTATCTCTTTTAGTTGTTAGTTTGCCTGATCAATCAGTATCTTGCGGGGCGGCGTTTTCGATTCTTTCAGTCCCCTGCTTTGCAATCGTTTTGCTATTTCGGTTTGCCTGGTAATATTCATCAGCTTCGATTTGGTATTGATGTATTCGAAGCGTTGTTCTTCAATTTGTTTTTTTGTTCTACTAATACTAATGATGGTATTGTTGGCATAATTTGAGTTAAAAATGTAAAGTAAACCAAGACAAGTCAGGAATATAAGGAATGGTAAAAGCCCGACTACCTTGTCGCGAACCAGAAACGAACCTTCAAGTATGCTTTTTACGTTACCTGATGTCTTTCCTTTCCCTTTCCCTTTTGCTTCGCTTTTGCCTTTGTCTTTTCCTACGCCTTCGCCTATGTCTCTGCCTACGCCACTGCCTTTGCCTTCGCCTCTGCCTCCAATTTCATCCTTTACTCCAGCCTGAGCTTCAATATTTATAGTGTTGCGTAGTTCAGCCATACTTATATTTTTTGAGCGATACGCAATTTTGCACTGCGGGAGCGTGGATTGCTTGCCAATTCAACAGGAGCAGGTGTTATTGGCTTGCGCGATATTGATTTAAAAGGAGCTATTATGTTTCCATAAAAATCCTTTTCGAGAATGCCGTCGGTGTTGCCGGTTTTGATATAATTTTTTACTAACCTGTCTTCCAGCGAGTGGTATGATATAACAACAAGCCTTCCGCCGGGATTTAACGAATCCGCACATTGTTTCAGCATAGCCTGCAAGGCTCCCATTTCATCATTGAGTTCGATGCGGATGGCCTGGAAAACCTGTGCCAGGTATTTGCTTTCGTAGTTATTTGGAATACAGGATTTTATCGCTTCTTTCAGTTCGCCGGTAGTAGTAATGGGTTTTATCCTCGCCTTGATGATTTCTGCTGCCAGTTGGCGGGCATTGGATATTTCGCCGTATAATTTAAAAACCGACTGAAGTTTTTCTTCAGGATAGGTATTTACCATATGAGCTGCTGTAGTGCCTTGGTTTCGGGCCATACGCATATCAAGCGGACCCTCGAAACGGGTTGCAAAGCCGCGCTCAGGCGTATCAATCTGGTGCGACGAAATACCAAGATCGGCCAGAATTCCATCCAGCGGAAATGCTTTATGAAGTCGCAGAAAGTTTTTCAGGTAGCGGAAATTCTCATTTACCAAAGTGAAACGCTCATCGTTGAATGCATTCGCAAGTGAATCCTCATCCTGGTCAAAAGCAATCAATCGACCGCTGGCATTGAGTTTTCCTAATATTTCCTGCGAATGACCACCGCCTCCAAATGTAAGATCAGCATAAATCCCTGACGGATTAATGCTGAGACCTTCAATACATTCGTGCAATAATGCGGGTTGGTGGTACATCCGGTTTTCATTCGTTGATGTTAATATTCCCCAATATTTCTTCAGCTAAGTCCGAAATATCAGTCTGGGTCTCGCTCACTACACTATCGTATTTCGCTTTGTCCCAAATTTCAATGCAATCCAATTTGGCAGCAACCACTATATCTCCGGTAATTCCTGCAAATACAGCCAGGTCGCGTGGTATAAGTATCCGTCCTGTGCTGTCGATTTCAAGTTCTTTTAAACCTGCATTATAGGCACGGATAAAATCGTTATGCTTTTTTACAAACCGGTTTAACTTGCTGATAATCTTGCGACTGATCTCATCCCAATTGGATTTTGGATAGAGTTCGAGGCACGGGCTGAAAATGCTGCGCTTTACTATAAACCCCTCATTCAGCGAAGCACTCACCTGATTCTTCAACGCAACAGGAAGCAGAAATCTTCCTTTCGCATCAACCCGGCCTATGTGTTCTCCTTGTAAGGGTATCATGTATGATTATAATTTGCCGTAAATGTACATCAAATTCCCACTTTCACCCACATTTTACCACAAAAATGTTATTAACAATACACAGAATGACCGTTAATAAAGGGATTACGCAAAAAAAAATCCTGAAACAACTGGTACTATTATGAAGTTTTAATTTTATTCAATATTTGCGCCGTATGTAGCCAATATTGGGAATTGTAAATTTTATTACCCCTCATTTCGGCACACTCAAATATATTCCGGAAATTCATTAATTTTGCGTCACACAGCATAAAGCAGAATTGTTTAAAGCTAAAATTAATATATGGAAGATCAAGCTGTTAGTAGTCAGATGGAAGATTCCTTTTTTGACCTTGATCGTGTAATTGCCAATAAGAACCCGGGATTATTCAGGATTCTGCCACGCTTTGTTTTGAATTACCTGAAAAAAGTGGTGCACCAGGATGATTTGAACGAAATAGCCAGAAATAACCATGATTTATATGGCCTTGATTTTCTGGATGCCTGTTTGAAAGGATTTGGTGTTAAAATAAAATATAACGGACTCGAAAATATCCCGGTTGCCGGACGCTGGATTGTGGCATCAAATCACCCTTTGGGCGGCCTCGATGGAATGGCGCTGATGTGGGTTGTGGGAAAGATCAGGAAAGATATCGTTTTCCCGGTGAACGACCTTCTTATGAACATTGCAAACCTTAGAGGGTTATTTATTCCTGTTAACAAGCATGGTTCCAATGCCGGAAACGTGAGGCTGATCGACGAAACTTTTGCATCTGAAAAGGCAATGCTGTTTTTTCCTGCCGGTTTGTGTTCGCGCAAGCAAAAGGATGGCATCTGCGATCTGGATTGGAAAAAGAGTTTCATAACCAAAGCCAGGGCGCATAAGCGGGATGTAATACCTTGCTTTATAAATGGCCGTAATTCCGACTGGTTCTATAACCTGGCGCGAATCCGTGCTTTCTTCGGCATTAAGGCAAACATCGAAATGTTATACCTGGTGGATGAAATGTATAAGCAACGCGACAAAGAAATTGTAATTACTTTTGGGAAACCAATTTCTTACACTATCTTTGATAAAAAGAAAACGGATTTAACCTGGGCTCAACTTTTAAAAAGCCATGTGTATTCGTTAGCGAAAAACAGGAACGGTTTATTTGTAACTGATTAATAAAATGAAAACGATGCAGGAGATAATTGAAGCGGTTGACCGTAGTTTACTCGAGAAAGAGCTTACCCCTGACAAATTTGTAAAACGTACAAACAGCGGAGGTAATGAGATTTATATTGTTACGTATCAAAACTCACCAAACATTACGAGGGAAATAGGCCGCCTTCGCGAAATTACCTTTCGTGATGCCGGTGGCGGAACCGGGCTTGATTGCGATCTGGATGAATTTGACATTGAAGAGGAGAACCCGTTTCAGCAATTGTTTGTTTGGGATCCCCGTGAGAAAGAAATAGTTGGAGGCTATCGGTTTATTCATGGGAAAACACTTAAAAGACACGAAAACGGAAGAATTGACACGCCTACCAGCGAACTTTTTCACTTGTCGGAAAAATTTATCAAAGACTATCTTCCTCATACCATTGAACTGGGCCGGTCTTTTGTTCAGCCAAGCTACCAGCCAACAGTGAACCTTCGCAAAGGAATGTATGCACTCGATAATATCTGGAACGGTTTAGGCGCTATCCTGAATCAGAATCCTGATGTAAAATATTACTTCGGGAAAATAACCATGTACCCGCATTTTAATAATGAAGCCCGCGACCTGATATTGTACTTTCTGAATAAATATTTCGGAGATAAAAATCAACTGGTGTATCCCCATGAACAGGTTGTCATAAATACACCTGAAGCATTTATGGCAGAGCAATTTACGGGAGGTTCATATGACAAAGATTACAAAATCCTGGTTCACCTGGTGCGCGAAAGGCACGAGAATATACCTCCTCTGGTAAATGCCTACATGAATTTATCGTCAACCATGCTTTTCTTCGGAACTTCACTTAATCCCGGGTTCGGCGATGTGGAAGAGTCGGGAATACTGGTTACGCTCGACGATGTTTACGAATTCAAGAAAGAACGGCATTTGAACACGCCCCAGATCTAAGTTGTTTTAAAAAGTTCCGGGTTCCAGGATCAAAGTTCTGGGTTCAAAGTTCCGGATTCATAATGGCACCTTATTTTCAATAACCTTTCACAATCATTTGTTCTTTTTAAGCAGATATATTCTTGCATCCGGCACCCGGAGCTTAAGAAAAGATCAAATACCATCTGCAACATCTTATAAATTAATCTTTTACTATGGACAATCGCAGGGCTGCTTTTATGATAAGTGCCGCCGATGTTACTGGCTGCCCGGCTCCCCGGGTACCTGAGTATGCATTTTTCGGACGGTCGAATGTTGGTAAATCATCCCTCATTAATATGATTACCGGGGTTAAAAACCTGGCAAAAACTTCTTCAACACCCGGTAAAACCCAGTTGCTGAATTATTTCATGGTTGATGAGGATACCTGGTATCTGGTCGATCTGCCCGGCTATGGGTATGCCAAAGTTTCAAAAAAATCGCGTAAAAACTGGGAGAAGATAATCCGTGAATACCTTTTACAGCGTAAGTCCCTGGTTTATACTTTTATCCTGGTGGATGTACGCCACGATACACAGAAAAGTGACCTTGAACTTATCGACTGGATGGGGGAGGAGGGATTGCCGTTTTGCCTGGTATTTACCAAAACCGACAAAATTTCGCGTAATGCCGTGAAAAGAAATGTGGATGAATATAAAAAGGTGCTTTCCGAAAAGTGGGAAGAGCTTCCGCCGGTATTTCTAACTTCATCACACTCAGGCGAAGGGAAAAATGAAATTAATAATTTTATTGCTCTTACAAATGTTGAATATACGGCAATTATCGGACAGAAATAAATAGGACTCGAAGCCGGATGTGTTCATGACCTCAAATCTCCTGGAGATTTAAAATAATCTCTATTGCATAATTCGGAAATATTAGCTTGCCGGACAGAAATAAAAAAAAGTTCTGAAAACTGCTTTCTCAGCCGAAGCTAAAAGCAAATTTTCAGAACTCCCGAATAATGTTTGAAGCTCCTTTATTTATACAACATCAACACATGGTTTTTTGAAACCAAATCTCCTTCTTTTATATAAATCTCGGCAATTGTCCGGTTTTCGTCGGCAAAAATAGAGTTAAGCATTTTCATGGCTTCAAGGTCTATAAGCTTATCGCCGGCTTTTACTTTCTTCCCTTTCACTGCATAAATCTTTTTGATGGTTCCGGGAATAAAGGCAAGTACTTTTTTGGGATCAACCGGCTCATAAGGTTTCCGGCTTAGGAACTTTTTGGTAAGCCTGGTTTTGTATTTTACATCCTCAATCACAAGGGTTTGAAATACTTCAGTTTCAGCGTTTTCAACTGAATCGTCTTGTGATTTTATATCTTTTAAATTCAGACTTTTAGAGTTATCGCTTGTTGACATAATCATTTTTTAAGGTAAAATAACTATTTAAAAAGGCAAAAGTATAATCAGCTACATTTCCCGGTTTGCTGACAATAAGGAAGAACTATATGTAATCGATTACACATTCGGGTAACTTAAAATGGTGGAATACCATGCTTTTTCAGAGGTACATCAACCTTTTTGTCGGCCGAAATAGATAGAGCATGAATAACCATATCACGGGTTTCATCGGGACTGATCACAGCATCTACATATCCGTAGGCAGCAGCAACGAATGGGTTGGCAAACTTTTCCTTGTATTCTTTAATTTTAAGCTTGCGTGTTTCATCCGGGTTTTCCGACTCGGCAATCTCTTTTCTGAAAATGATATTTGCCGCGCCTTCGGGACCCATAACAGCAATTTCGGCCGTTGGCCATGCAAACACAAAGTCGGCACGCAGGTGGCTCGAACACATGGCGATGTATCCTCCGCCATACGCTTTGCGTGTGATTACCGTAATTTTGGGAACAGTTGCTTCGCTGTAAGCATAAAGAACCTTGGCTCCGTGGCGGATAACACCGGCATGTTCCTGGTCAACACCAGGCAAATAACCAGGCAAATCGACCAATGTTACCAAAGGAATGCTGAATGCATCGCAATAGCGTATAAAACGTGCCGCCTTGTCGCTCGAATCCACATCGAGAACGCCTGCCAGTACCAACGGCTGGTTGGCAACAAAACCAACGGTGTAACCATTCATACGGGCGAAACCTATCACGATATTCTGAGCAAAAAGATCCTGAACTTCCAGGAAATCGGAGTCGTCGCAAATTCCGCGGATCACATCTTTTACATCATATGGCTGACGCGGATTGGTGGGAAATACTTTATCAAGACTGTATTGACGGACACGGGGTGGTTTCTTTGGGAACGGATCCGCTTTCTTCAGGTTATTCCAGGGAATAAAACTGCACAGCTTTTTAATCTGCTCGAAACATTCAATTTCGCTTTCGGCAAAGAAATGCACGTTACCGGTTATTTCGGCCTGCACACGTGCGCCACCTAGTGCTTCCATCGATATATCCTCACCCAGCACCGTTTTAATAACTTCGGGACCGGTGATAAACATCTTTGAAATTTTATCGACCACAAATACGAAGTCGGTTAAAGCAGGCGAATATACAGCACCGCCGGCACAAGGTCCAAGAATTACTGAAATCTGAGGTATAACGCCGGATGCCTGTGTGTTACGGTAGAAAATTTCACCATATCCTGCAAGTGAGTTAACTCCTTCCTGAATACGTGCACCGCCTGAATCGTTGATCCCTATGAGTGGGATTTTAAGTTTCATGGCGTGATCCATAATTTTAGTGATCTTTTTGGCATGCATATAGCCAAGGGAACCACCTGCAACGGTAAAATCCTGGGCGAAAATACAAACAGGATAATTATTGATGGTTCCGGTTCCGGTAATTACACCATCGCCGGGCAGGTATTTGTCGCTCATTTCAAAATCGCGGCCGGCATGTTCAACAAACAGGTCGTATTCGTGAAATGATTTGGCATCCAGCAACGCGATAATTCGTTCGCGGGCTGTCAGCTTTCCGGTTGCTTTTTGCTTTTGGATGGCTTTATCGCCACCGCCACGCAATGCTTCCTGCATTCTGCGTTTCAGATCAGAAGATTTTGAGCTTAAGGACATAGATTTTTAGTTTGTAAATAATAAGTTGCTTCGCCCTCAGGCGAATTATTCTACCCGGCAAATATACAATTATTTAATTGGTTGTTACTGCATCATTTTAGTAATTAGTGTGTCAGCGACTATTAGGGTTTACTATAATTCCTTAATTTTGAGCCTTTAAACCTATACGATGAATATTGAAGAATTAAGAGATTATTGCATCTCAAAACCTGCCGTTACCGAAAGCTTTCCATTCGATGAATCTTCGCTTGTGTTTAAAGTGGCCGGAAAAATGTTTCTGTTAACCGACCTGGTGGATGCTTTTTCGATGAATGTTAAAAATACTCCTGAAAAAGTAATCGAACTCAAAGAGCAGTATCCTTGTGTTTTACCAGGCTATCACATGAGTAAAATCCATTGGATTACAGTGATGATCGACGGGAGTATAACGGATTTCTTAATACGGCAATGGATTGATGAATCCTACGACCTTATTGTATCAGGATTTTCACGAAAAGAGAAAGCGCTTTATGCTGAAATGACAATGGAAAAGTAATTACTGAAGCGTTACATTTTTCTCTATATTTCCGCAAAGCCCTGAAAGGGCTTCACTTAAATAACCGTGGGTGTAACCCACGGTTGACAATGGCAAGTTAGCGTCAGCCCCGAAGGGGTTGAATTATGCATAATTCTGTTCAACCACTTCGTGGCTGATTCCAGTAGATTGATCAATAACCTTGGGTTGCACCCAAGGTTATTGATGTTTAGCCACTTCGTGGCTATTCCGTTCCAACCCATGATTCGAATAATTACTGAAGTGTCACATACTTTGAAAGTGCATTTACCAACGCGGCTTTTGACTGAACACCAACGATTGTTTCGACCAGCACACCGTCCTTGAAAATCAAAACTGATGGAATGGCCTGTATTCCAAACCGGTTGGCAAGTGGTCCGTTTTGGTCAATATCAACTTTTCCAACCTTTACTTTTCCAATCGTTTGACCGGCAATTTCCTCAATAACCGGTGCCATGGCTTTGCATGGCATGCACCAGGTTGCCCAAAAATCAACCATAACAATGCCTTTGCCGGTTTCGTCAGCGAAATTGTCGGTTGTAAGTGTGATAATGTTTTTATCAGATGAGCCTGATTTGCACGAGGACATACTGATTATTAATGTGGTAAACAGAAAGATAAAGAGGATGGCTTTTTTCATTTTGGAATGTTTTAGTTTTAATACGAACTTTTTAACTTGATTATTTTAAAGTCACTTGCGTGATTCCTGAGCCTCCGGTTTGGAGCGAAGCATCTTCAAAATGTTTCACATCGGGAACTCCTGAAAGGTAATTGCGTATAATATTCCGAAGCACACCATTGCCTTTTCCATGAAGAATACTTACTTCGGAAACATGCAGCATAATGGCTTCATCGATATACTTTTGAATAAATGATTCGGTTTCGTCGGCACGTTTTCCCCTCACATCAATAGTGATGCGGAAATTGGCCATGCGACTATTCATATCGTTCACCATATTCTGGTAGGCAACTCCACGGTTAACGGATTGCCTGACTGGTATTTTTCCTGAAACTACTTCCAGATTTTCAGTTTTAACTTTTAATGTTACAGTATTAAAAGCTACGGTTGCATCACGGCCATGGATATCAATTACCTCACCAGACTCATGTTGCCCTTTCATCCTTACGCGGCTTCCTTTTACAACTGGTTTTCCTGTTTCGACCTGAAGTGGAGGTATAATTTCCTTTTCTGGTTCCTGCTCAATTTCAACAGCAGGGATTTCAACTACCTTTTCGGCAAATTCCTTGATTTCTATTCTCAATTGTTTGGTGCGGGAAGCATCAGCCTGCGATTGTTTTATTTCCCTGATTGTTTTTTCAATAATCTGGTTCGATTTATTCAGTATCGTTTTTGCTTCGTTGCTGGCTTTTTCAAGAATTTCTTTCTTGCTGCGGTCCAGTTCTTCTTTCAACGAAGTATAGCGGTTTATCAGTCCACTCAGCATTTCATCCGCCTGCTCAAGCTGCTTTTCTTTCCGGCTCAGCTCCAGCTTTTCGGCTTCCAGATCCTGCATCTGTTTATCGAAATCGAGTTTTGCATGTCCCACTTTTTCCCCGGCTTTTTCGAGTACTTCTTTCGGGAACGAAATGTTTAAAGCAATTTCAAAAGCAAATGAACTTCCGGGTCTGCCGGTTTTAAGTACAAAAAGTGGCTTCATATTTTTGGTGTCGTAAAGCATGGCACCGTTTAAAAAACCGCTATGGTTTGAAGCAAGCAGTTTGAGGTTGGCATAATGAGTTGTTACAACTCCGTAAGCTTTTTTCTCATTCAATGTTTCCAGCACTGCTTCGGCTATTGCTCCGCCCGACTGAGGTTCAGTGCCGGCACCAAATTCATCAATAAGGAACAAAGTGGAGTTGTTGGCAATTGCCAGCAGGTTTTTAATATTCAGTAAATGGCTGCTGTAGGTACTCAGATCGTTTTCTATCGATTGCTGGTCGCCAATATCAATAAAAATATGATCGAAAATACCGGCTTCGGAAGTATCGAGAACAGGAATTAATAAGCCACATTGCAGCATATATTGAAGCAATCCAACGGTTTTGAGCAAAACTGATTTTCCGCCGGCATTCGGACCTGAAATAATAAGTATGCGGTTGTTTTCGTCGAGTGATATATCCGATGGAATGATTTCACGTTTTTGCTTTTTCAGCGATAGCATCAGCAGTGGATGCCTGGCTTGTAACCAGTTGAACGATTGTTGATTGCGCAAAACCGGTTTCATTGCACCGGTTTCGATGGCCAGTAATGCCTTTGCCCTGAGAAAGTCGAGATGTCCTAAAAAATCCAGCGATTCTTTCATTAATTGAATATAGGGACGCAATTCGTCGGCCAGTTCAATAAGTATTTTTACAATCTCGCGTCGTTCGGCCAGTTCAAGTTCCCTGATGCTGTTGCGCAGTTCAAAAACCTCGGTGGGTTCAATATAGGATGTTTGTCCGGTTGCCGACTCATCAATAATTACGCCACTGATTTTACGCTTGTTTGATGAATTCACCGGGATTACAGCATGACCATCGCGTATGGTAATTTCAGTATCGGCCGCAACATACTTGTCGAGTTTAGCCTGGGTTAGAGCCTGCGCAATCTTTTTATCAATCATGTGTGTCATCCGCGAAAGACTTTTCCTGATTTCGAGTAAAGCAGGGGAGGCGTTGTCGCGGATGTTTCCCTCCACATCAAGTACGCGGTTGATACCCGAAATAATAGCGGGTTCAATATATTTTCCTCCAATCAGTAAATGAAGATGTGGGAAAATGCTGGCTAATGTATCGGAAATAAAGGTTTTGCAATTGCAATACCCATTGTATGAAGTTCGGAGCAGAACTAACGATTCGGTTGAAAGAAATGTGCCGGGGATAAGGATATGATTTAGTTCCTCTTCATGGTCAAAATATTCTGAAGCAGGATATCCGAACACAGTGAGCAGCATGATACGGAACTCTTCGGTAAAAGCGAGTTCGGTATTTAATTTGTCAGGATTTTTGCTGAACAAAATTTCGGCAACGCGTGTTTTTCCCCCTTCGCCAAGGCAATAATCACCAAGCTTTCGCCTGATTATATCAAAACCGGTTTTTTCTTCGAAATTGGCAGGTGAGATCACGCTTTTTTTTTGCAAAAATAAGCAAAATGAACCTATGGTTTGCTTTGAGGCTTATTGCTGTTTTGTTTTTTAATCACCCGGAACACGATAAGTGATGAAATGAGAAGCAATGCGGCCAACGCGCCATACAGGGCAAAAGGCGGGGTCTTTTTGCCGAAGCCTTCAAGAGGACTTATATCGCCCACATTCATATACGCTGCCCAGTAGTGAGGGTGAGATGTAAGCTTATCACAATTTTCGAGATATTCAATTTTAGCCAGGCGCAATGCCTCATGACGGGGCTTACTTATGGCCAAATATTTGTAAAAATTTTCCATGATTTTTACCCCCGATCGGTCTTCAACAGCCCAGGCTGTCATAATTATTCCCGGCACGCCTGCATAAAAGAAATCGCGCGAAAGGCTCATAATTCCTTCCCCTTTGCTCATTTTTCCCGAACCCGTATTACAGGCACTCAGCACGGCCATATCTGCATGAAGCTCCATATTAATTAGTTCTGAAGCATTAAGCATTCCATCGTCAATAGTATCATTCTGGGGCTTGAAGAAAATCAGTTTTGAGTATAAAGGATTTTTATTATTTATGATGGTATGCATGGCAAGGTGTAAAACCCTGTATGCAGACGCATTATTTTTGAAAGAGGTTTCAGTAGCGTTTTTACCCTGGAATGCCTTAACATTGAAGTATCCTTTCAGACTTTTAATTTCGTCCTGTGTATTGGTAATATTGGCAAGCGTGGTGCGCAACACCTTTCCGTTTTCATCCTTTTGATCGAGTACTTTGTTGTCGGTTCCGTAATCGGGTCCGAAAGCAAGTATCTTCCCGTTGTTTTTTAAGCTCTTGCGGTTTAGCTCATCGAAGAAAGTAGTTGCCGATGGAGCGTAGGTTATAGCCGACTCTTTAATAAGGTATGGGAGTTTACGATAGGATGGTTTTGAAATATCGGGCATCGAAGTAAGCAATATGTCGAACGAAAGGTAGCCAAGTTCACCATCAGGAATAATTATAAGTTCTTTCCCCCGGATTGCTGATTGCAAAGGCAGGAGTAGTTTTTCATACAAACCGTATGATGACTGAACGAATTCCCTGAAATCAGCAGTTGAATAATTATTAAATTCTTTCCCGGTTAATTGTGTCCTTAATACCTGGAGTTTGTTGTAGAATGAACTGTCAATCGGAGATGCAACCAGTTGTATGTTACCTGGGGTGATCACAAAAGTGTATAATGTTGAATCAGTGAGGGTGAACTCCACCAATGCCTGTTTTGAGGAAAGCCCTTTCCGTATATCATTAACAGAGATAACCGAATTGTCATATTTCAGATTATAATAAGCCGGATAATTTTTCTCGATGGATTTTATTAGTTCATCCTGTTTACGGCTCAGGTCAAAAACCCGGCCGTTCCACATTTTTATTTTAGCCTCATCCGGATTAGCAGCCAGCTTTTGGTCGTGAATTTGTTTGTTGTAAAAATAAATTTCCGATTTCAGGCTGGCATCCTGGTTCAACAGATTTTCGGGTATCCCGCCAATACTTTTCGCTTCCTTATCGCGAAGATGGGAAAGTAAAACTGCTGATTTCCCTTTTTCTGCAAGGCTGAAAGCTTCATCCAGCGAAGCCGTTTGTTTGGTTTTATTGTAGAGTTTTATCTGCGAAAGCAGGGCATTGGAAAATGTGCTTTTTTCATTTTCAGAGATAAATAACTTACTGTTTTCATCCTGGTATGTCGATCGTAGCATTTCTATTATTTTCAGACAAAGTCCGAAACTGGCGGCACTGTTTTTCAGGTAATCAATCCGGCTGGTGTCAGTCTGGTAAAGTTTTAGCAATGCCGTGGCTTTGTATGAAAGCGTGTTCAGAAGCGATTGATTTAGCGATTCTTTCGAAATTTCAGGATTATCCGAAATACTCTGCGAGGTAAATCCGGGAAATCCTGCAATCAGCGATTGCTGATAAAAACTAATGGCTTTGCTAAAGTTATTTGCCCTGTAATAATATTTGCCAATATAGCTGTAGGCTGTTGATACATCAACATTCACATTGCCAAATGATTTTTTAGAAAGATCCAATGACTTATTCAGGTAAAAAAGTGCCTGCTTATCTTCGATATCTGACAGAAAATCACCATATCTGAGGTAGGTAAGCGCCGTTTCAGGATGTTCGTCGCCGTAAATATCAATACTTTTTTGAAGTGCATTTTTATAATACAGATCAGCATTCACTCTGTCCGCCATTTTATACGATACATTTGCCAGGCCTCTTAGAATTTTGATTGAGTTTAGAAGTTTATCGCCAATTGATAATCCTTTCAGGTAATAGCCTTTGGCTATGGCAAATTCTCCTTTTCTTTCGGCAATAACACCCATATTGAGGTAAATATTGAGTAAATCTGCCAGTTTTTCCGGAGCTTTGATCAGAATAATTCCGAGAGATTTATCGAGGTAACTTTGGGCTTTTTCGTAGTCGGCGGTGTAAATGTATGTTACTCCCATATTCAGGAATAATATACCTGCCATTATTGAATTGGATTGATTTTGAGAGGTGTAGAAGTTTTCGGCAAGTTTCATATACTCAATTGCCTTGGCATCGTTACGCACAATCTGGTAAAACCTGCCCATATTGAGGTAAAAGGAAGCGAGCTTAAGGTCATTCGACTGTAGAACTTCCTGGTTTACTTTTAGCGATTTCAGGAAATACTGTTCAGCATTTTCATAATTGCCGGTCATTGAATATACTATCCCTACATTCTGTAGCGAACTGGCATAATTAGAACTCCTGGTATGTTGTGCTTTTTCGTAGGTCTGTATGGCGGAATGATATTCCATTAGTGCTTCATCAAAGCGGTTCTGGTAAAGATAAACTGTACCCATTCCGTTGTATGACAGTGCAAGTCCGGTATCCGATGTGGCAGATTTTGCCTTGTATGTATTTATATTCCGTGTAAAAAGAACCTCTGCTTCTTTCAGTTGCCGTTTGTCAGTAAAAAGGAGTGCTTTTTTATGGATAAGGCCATTGTAGAGATAGCCTGTTGTGTCGATCTTTGCTGCCGCAATTTTCAGTGCCTGGTCAGCCTGTCGCATGGCTTCATCCAGGTCGCCTTTCGACCTGTAGCAATCAATTAAACCTGAAACACTTTTAGCCCAATCCGCATAGTACCCATGTTTGAGGTTAGTATCCGTTGCTTTTCTGAAAAAGATAATGGCTGAATCATAACTGCCACGGTTTTTAAGCTGATCGGCTAATGTCAAATCCGGTTTTGCCTCCAAACGGCTACCATTCCGGCTATTGTTATCGCAAGACCACTGTGTTAATATTACTATCAACAGCAGAAATCCAGTACAAAACAATGCCAACGGGCTTTTCATAGGGCATAATTTTGAATAAATACGGGAGGGGAGCAATAAGATGCTAATAATAGATGCTGCAAAGATAAAACAAAATTAGCCTGTTGTAAATAAAAAAGGCAATATATTATTTTGATGCGCTGGAAAGGTTAATGCATCATAATATTTCCATGCATTCATTCGAAAATTGATTTAATGTTTATCTCTTTGTCCTTTTTGCTTGATCAAAAAGTACCAAAAAATCAAGGCTTTATAACAATGCTGGCGATTCTAAGCCAAAGGTATCTCCTCGCAATACAAGGCATGAGAGAGTAGGACAAATCCTAACAGTTTGCCTTGCTGTGTATTGCTACGCACATGCCGTTCGCACATACCTCTGGCTAAGAATCGCAGGCGCATTTTTATAAGGCCGGTCCCTTCTAAGAGACTTACCTCTTATGGCAACATTGCGGAACAACGGTTTGGCTTTTTAGTATGATTTTCAGGGTGTAGGGACCGGCCTAATAGAAATTTCACAACAGATGTTGACGAAGGTAAACAGCGCGGGCATGTGCGTAGCAAAACACCAGCCTCACGTGCTGTATGGATATGGGAAACTCTA
>JBBSDG010000016.1:0-27816 GCA_038249635.1 Bacteroidales bacterium
ACCCCGAATTCCTATGATACTTATTCGCACGTGAATTATTCCGGCACAACAACGCCTATAGTGATCATGGACTACGCCGAAGTTGAATTCCTGTTAGCCGAAGCAGCTGAAAGAGGTTTTGCTGTTAGCGGAACTGCTGAGACACATTATAACAATGCCGTTACTGCTTCGATTCTTTCATGGGGCGGTACTGCTGCACAGGCAACTGCCTACCTTGCTCAACCAACTGTTGCATATGCAACTGCTGTAGGCAACTGGAAACAGAAAATAGGAACCCAGGCTTGGATTGCCTATTGGTTCCGTGGATTTGCTGCATGGAATTCGTTCAGGAGATTAGATTACCCGAAACTTCTTGCTCCGGAAGGCCACGTAGAAGGTATTGATAAAGTTCCTACACGCTATACTTTTGCTGTTTCCGAACAGACATTGAATGGTGATAACTATACCGCTGCTGCAGCTAAAATTGGTGGCGATACTCCATTAATTAAACTTTTCTGGGATAAAAATTAACATCTCTAAAAAGATTTCCCGATCGTAAGCTCGGAATTAAAAAAAGACTGTTCTGTTACCAGGACAGTCTTTTTCATTGAATCACATTCGCAACGAGAAATTTTGGTTGTTTAACAATATATTTTACCTGGTTGGCTAACTTTTGTAAATAAGAAAACGGGTTTAATATGAGTTTTGCCCATGCGCACTCCTTTGCTTTAGCTCCGCTCAGCAATCGGTAGGAGAAATTCCTCGCTCACAAAAGATTGAGTTTGGCGAACCGATTCTATAATTAAGAAAATGAGCATATTTATATAATGATGAGTTTTATTAGCAAAACTTAAACCGATTATCCCTGGCTTTAAATACAGGAATAATACTCAGTAAGTAGCATAAAAATATCCAAAAAAAAATATAAAACAGAAAATGTGTTTGGTATTAAGAAATTATTACTTTTACTGCAAGGTTAATATTAAAACCATAAAAGAGCATATTCACCTTTAATCTACTCAAAGATAACATTTTGTGAATTTTTAACAACTTTAACACTATCGTCAATATGAATGCAGAATTCATTCATATTTGATTAAACAGAAATAAAAAGCCATTTTAATCCGGCAAATACAATTTATTGGTTAATTTTGTTAAGTAAAGCAGTATAAAATTAACTATAACGAACAGTTAATCTTAAATGAGAAAAGCCTATGAAAAATTATTTATTTTGCCAATCAATAAACAATAACGAAACCAATTAAACACTAACTAACCAAATCAATTAACCTATGAGAAAACTAAGTTTTTTGCTGGTATTACTGCTGCTCACAGCCATGCAGGTACTTGCACAACGAACCGTCACAGGTAAAGTTACCAGCGCCGACGACGGGAGTGGAATACCCGGAGCTACTGTTCTTATTAAAGGAACCAGTACAGGTGTACTAACTGACCTCGACGGAAAATTTACACTTTCTGTACCTAAAACTGCTACCGTAATTCAGTTTACATTCGTCGGAATGCAACCAAAGGAAGTAGCTCTTACTGCTGAGAATAACTATGACGTAGTCATGGCGACTTCTGCCCAGCAAATTGAAGGAGTTATTGTAACAGCTGTAGGTATTCAGCGTTCCACAAAGTCTGTGGGCTATTCTGTTTCTACAGTGGGTTCAGACCAGATCTCATCAAGATCGGAACCTGATATGATGAAGTCATTGCAGGGAAAAGTTCCGGGTGTTGATATTCGTGTAGGCCAGGGTGCTCCGGGAGCCGCTTCAAAAATAACTATCCGCGGTAATTCCTCATTTTATGGGAGTAATGAGCCTCTTATTGTTGTTGATGGTGTTCCTTATAGTAACGACCAGGTTTCTACCTCAAGTCAAACTTCTGGAAATGGAGGTGCTTATTCCAGTGGATTGAGCACATTAGATCCAAATAATATTGAGACAATGACTGTACTTAAAGGTTCAGCTGCTGCCGCTTTATATGGATCAAGAGCATCCAATGGTGTTCTCGTTATTACTACCAAATCGGGAAAGACCGGAAATGTAGTACGGGGTCTCGAGGTTTCCTTAACTACTTCAATAGCACAGGAGAAAATAGCCAATTTACCTAACTATCAGAATACATATGGTAACGGTTCCAACTTCGCCTATTCAAATTCGAATGGCTCATGGGGTGCACGTTTCGACTCAAGGGATTCCATTCCTGTTTGGCCGGATTATCTGTCAGCTTTTCCTGAATTATTCCCAAGTTCGGGTAATATGAAATTCCAGGCTCAGCCTAATAATGTAAAAGATCTGTTCCAAACCGGTACTGTTTTTGAAAATTCACTTTCAGTTGCAGGAGGAGATGCAAAGACTTCATTCAGCACAACCGTATCTTCCTTAAATCAGGACGGGTATATTCCCAACTCCAAATTTGACAGGTACAGTATTAGTGCCGGCGGTAGAAGCAAGCTGAATAATGGCGTAAATGTGAATGCAAATCTTACTTACTCAAGTACTAAACAATTAGGTGGTTTCTTCGGTGAGAACCAATTTGCCGGAGCTGCTTCCTCATTTGCCCGTACTCTTTTCTTAGGAAGAACGTGGGATATGACATTGCCTTATGAAAATCCAAGAAACGGATGGCCCGTTTCACCTTTAGGCGATCAGTTCGACAATCCAAGATGGTCGTACGTACACAATACCATTAACACGATAACCGACAGAACCGTTGCTGGTGTAGGTGCTGATTATAATATCAACAGCTGGTTCAATATCGCATACCAGTTGGGCTACAATAATATGCAAATGAACCGTAAAGAAGTTACCGATATAGGTTCAAGAGCTGCTGCAAAAACCGGTGAAATTAAAGAAGATAACTATACTAAACGAGAGATAGAATCAAACTTATTGTTTACTATTGCCCACTCCTTAGGAACTAATTTCGCTATCAAAGCTATTCTGGGTCATAACGTGAACCAGCGTACGACTAACAGACAAGCATACGACGGTAAAGTAATCATGGTTCCCGGGGTTTATGATATCGACAATACCAGGGACGTGGTAACCTTGGGCGGAAATTATTCCCAAAGGCGTTTATATGGTGTTTTTGCCGACGTTTCACTCTCCTATAAAACATGGTTGTTTCTTAACCTTGTCGGACGTAACGACTGGTCATCAACACTTCCAAAAAATAATCAAAGTTATTTTTATCCTGCTGTCAGTACCTCTTTTGTATTTACTGATGCTCTGGGTATAAATTCTAACATAATAAGTCTTGGAAAAATCCGTGCCAGCTACGCACAGGTTGGTAACGATGCTTCTCCTTATGCTTTACAGGATGTATTTTACCTTGGAAATCCTTTTAACGGAAAATTCACTCTTACTACACCAGACACCAGGAATAATCCGAATTTAAAGCCGGAAAGATCAGCTGAAACAGAATTAGGTACTGAACTTCAGTTTTTCAACAGGCGTATAAGTGTAGATTTTACATGGTATAACAAAATTTCGAGCGATATGATCGCCGATGTTCCAATGCCAAGTTCAAGCGGATACACGAATCAGTTTATGAATTTTGGGGAGATGAAAAATACGGGTATTGAGATTGGTTTAAACCTGGTACCCCTCGAAATGAAGAATGGCTTAAGATGGGAGATTTTTACTTCTTTCACAAAGAATAAAAGTGAAGTACTATCATTAACCAACGGAATTGAAAGGCTTAATCTGGCCGATCTAGGCATAGGTGTAACTCCGGTAATTGAACCTGGCTATGCTTACGGCGCTTTCAGAGGTGATTATGCTTTGAGAGATCCCGTCACAGGTAAATTAGTTATTGACCCGGTTACAGGATTCCCTTATCTGGCTTCCGATGAGAAAATAGTCGGTGATCCGAATCCCGATTTCGTAATGGGTATAACCAACAACATATCATATAAAGGGTTTACAGTGAGTGCATTATGGGACTGGAGAAAGGGTGGTGACCTTTATAGCGTTACCATAAATTCCTTATTGGGCAGAGGTGTTACATTGGATACCGAAGACAGGGAACATAGCTGGATTATTCCAGGTGTATATGGAGACGCACAGGGCGTTATTGTGAAAGATGCCAGTGGCCAGCCTATTGAAAACCGTACAGGAGTAACTACCAACGACTTGTATTTTTATGGTGGTGGTAATGAAACTACTTTTGCCATTAATGGAGCTTCCGAATATTCTATTTTTGATGCTACTGTTTTTCGGTTACGTGAAGTATCTATTGGTTTTGATTTCCCGAAAAAATGGATTGAAAAAGCAAAATTTGGCAGAGTAAATCTTAGTGTAACTGGTCGCAACTTATGGTATTTTGCTCCAAACGTACCTACTAATACCCGTTTTGATCCGGATATCAGCAACTATGGCGCAAGCAATGTACAAGGTATCGATCTTTCATGTGCACCTACATCCAGAAGATATGGTGTGACCTTAAAAGTTACTTTTTAATCTCCATTTGACTATCAAATAACATAAAAAAAAATGAATATGGAAAAATATATGAAAATACTGTTAGCATTTTTTATTTTGTTGGCAGGAGGATGTACAAAGGATTTTCTGGATATTAACAAGGATCCTAATAATCCTACCAAAGCATCATTGGCTTTGTTACTAACCCATGTTGAGAAAGCGATGGCAGATGGAATGTCGGTAAACGGCGGCATCGTAGCTATTACTTCTGTTTACATGCACCAGAGGAGTACCCGTGAAAATCCCGACCAATATGGAATTAACGGAGGATCTTTTTATACATACGCTCCTTGGGACTTTTTTTACACGGGTCCTTTACAGGATATTGAATTGATGATCAGCCAGGCCGAAGCCGACCAGAATGTTACCTATGCAGGTATAGGTAAAATTTGTAAGGTATTCATTTTCAGTCATATGGTTGATATTTGGGGCGATATTCCTTTCAGCGAAGCTGCTAAACTAAGCTCGACAAATAACGGTTATCCAAAATTCGATAAAAGCGAAGACATCTATCCCGAACTTTTTAAGTTACTGAACTCCGCTATCGCCGACCTCACCAATACGACAGCATCTAACAAAGTTATTCCCGGTGGTGACGATGTTATCTACGGCGGAAATAAAGCCAAATGGCTTCGTGCAGCAAAAACGCTTAAATTGAAACTACTGAACCAGGTTCGTCGAGTTCAGAATGTGTCTGCACAGGTGAATATTCCAAGCGACAGCCTAATTCAGAGTGGCGAAGATTTCGAATTTGTCTATTATTCCAAATCAAGTCCTGATGAGCGGAATCCTGGTTTCCTGGATTATGAAGCAGGACAGAGAAGCGACTACATGAGCCCCTGGCTATACGAAATATTAAAAGGGTCTAATCCCCTGCTTTTTAACGAAATTGCAGATCCAAGGATTCCCTATTATTTTTATAACCAGCTCAAAAAGACTCAGGATACCCGCGAAGGTAATCCTCCTGAATACCGCGAAGGTGGATTTATGAGTATTGTTTTTGGCTCGATCAGTAAAAACCGCGATTTTGCCACGGATGGTTCTATGACTGTTCATGGTGTTTATCCTGTTGGAGGCCGTTATGATGATGGCGGAGGTGCTAAAGTTACTGGAAACCATGGCACAGGAGCTGCACCCTATCGCTTCATCACTTATGCTGACAGGCTATATATACAGGCAGAACTGGCAAATGTTGGTTTAATAGCAGATAATAACTATTTCAAAACAGCCCTGGACGCTTCTTTTAAACAAGTTGATCATGTTGTTGCACTTGTTAATCCATCGGCAGCTTTGATCACACAAGCTACTCCCCCAACAATGTGGAATCCGGCAGCTGTTGCTCCTGTTGCTCCTGCTCCTGCTACTACCGGCTGGCTTGTTAAAGAATATATCAGAAAGGTAAATGAACTTTATACTGCTGCTGATGCTACAAAGCAGTTGGAATATATTATGACTGAAAAGTGGATTGCACAATTCGGTTGTAATGCTGACTCCTGGACAGATTATCGCAGAACAGGATTTCCGGTTATTTTTAATCCTTTGGATGACACCCAGGCACCCGGCGGTGAGCTTGTTTCTCCTGATGACGGATTCATAATCCCTGTAACCCTGATTAACCCGGTTCCCTGGACTGTTGTTTGGCCAACCAAGGAAATAAGCCTTAATCCGAATGCACCTGTTCAGAAAAATCCTGCAACCGATAAGGTTTTTTATGACAAATACTAATTTTTCGAGTTACAAGTGTTACTCTAATTAATTTTGATTCGTAACTTAAAATTTAATAAAAATGAAAAATCAACTCAAAATAATATTATTGGCTTCGATAGGGCTTTTTCTTTTGACTAATTGCCAAAAGGATCCCAAATTAAATATGCCCACACTTCAGAAAAGTGTTATTCCCTTGGTTACAAAAGATGCAGCCAAGGATCAGAATATCTCTATCTATGAGTTAGCGGGTTTTAAAGGCACTGTTATTCTTAACACGTATTATAAGGACCTGCCAAAGAGCATGGATCTGATAGTTGTTATGAATGGCAAGGTTGCTAACACCGCTGTTGTTCAGGCTAATATCACTACTTATCCTAATAAAGTAGATTTTGATCTTGCCAAATTAATAGATATACTTCCTGGGATTTCCAGTATGGAAGACATTAAACTGGGGGATTACTTCACATTTTACGTAAATGTAACCCTTGAAGATGGCACCGTTATTAATGGAAATGACACCTCATACACTGGTTATAATTCTTCTGTTCGAAACCTTCCAGGCGCCAGTGTAAGCGTAAAATACACTGTGGCATGCCCACTAGATCCACTTATGACAAAAGGCGATTATAATGCAGCTTCTGGTGACTGGGGTGTAGATGGTCCTGTAACAATAACTGCAGATGCCACTAATCCAAATAAGCTATATGTTGTAGGGCTTGAAACTATTGATGGTAATGTTGAAGACGGGGGTCCGCTTGTTATGAATCTTAACCCGCTTTCTTACGTTGTTACAGTCCCAAAAGTAGTTTTGGTATCCGTTACTGCATGGTCGGGTACTAAATACCATAATTTGGCGTATGAAGGAAAAGGAACCTATAACACATGTACTGGTGCATATGATATGGTTTTTAACATATCCGTAACCGAAGGTAATTTTGGAGATTTTGCATTTTCGATTACCAAAAACTAACAGAATAATACATTACTGATTCCAAAGAAGGCTGTCCTATACCAGGGATGGCCTTCTTCATTTTGTATTGCCCAATTATAATTCGATTTTTGATACCGGTACTCTGCACCTTAGAACTTATTCGCCATAATTCCTTCAAAGATTGCTTACAGCAATGGCGCTGAAAATGGTACACCGCAACAAATATTTGCAGTAAATATGAGTACCCATCTCTAAATGCAGAGCGAACCGAAATAATAAGTGTAAAGTATAAGTATGTCTTTGCTATACTTAAAACGGGATAAATTTCCACATTCATTAAATCTCAAATTCCAAATCCAAAGCTCCAAATTCCAAGCGGGATTTAAGAGTAGGTCTTGGTTCTTGAGATTTGAGATTTGAGATTTGAGATTTGGGATTTGAGACTTGGGCCTTTTTTTAATGCGTAATTTTATCCCACACTAAGTATAAGAATCAATGCTCTTATGCTGGCATTCCGGTATGTATTAAATTGATTTATGACCACTGAAATATTTTTCAGCAGGTTGTAATTTACAAATTATGGTACAGGAGGGACCACAGGTATCATAAATACAGATGGCTCTGAGGTCGGTAATACTTATAATGAATTGCAATACGTTGTTATTCTTCGAAGGTCAGCTTCTACCTTGAAATCAACCGGATTTTTATCTATATACGACTTAATTTCAACCTTTTTGCTGGGAAATGCTTTTAAAAATTCCTTTGCCCCTTTTATCAAAACACATTTTGAATTAAAGTATAGATATGGCGTTACTTTAACAGTAACAAGAGCCTCTTTATCCACGTCGAGTTTCCAGGTCCTGGCATCAAAAGATATCTGCTTCATCTGGTAAATGCCTGGAGCATCTGTTGTTATTCCCAGAGCACCCTCCTGCCCCTTTTCGGTAATATTGCATGTCCATTTATATGCCAGGCTTATTGCTCCCTTTTCAATAACCTCGTAATAGCCCTTATCTGTTGCTATAAACGACCGGTTACCAATAAATACTTCAATTAAATCTTCAGGATTAGCAAGAGCCATCTTCTTGCCGTTTGCGTCAATAAACAAAATTTCATCCGTCAGGAAATTGTAATTAAGCTGACAACTAATTTTTTTCCCCTCCTTCAAAAATACCTGGCCTTTCTGAAAGTCAGGGAAAAGATACTGAAGATCAGGATTAATAGCCTCAGACTTAACTTTGTTATTATCCAACTTGATTGTTTGAGACGATTGTGCATAAATACATATTTGCATCATCATCAGGAAAATTATAATATAAGGAGTTTTCATGTTGTAATGTCTATTAGTACAATTAACTTGAAAGTTACCGCTTAAAGTTACAACAAATTGCTTTTTAAACCAAATTTACCTTAAAAACACTCTCAATACTGATGCAAATTCAGATTCCAGGCACTTGCCTCGAAAATTCACATGAGGAAGGACTTTTGGCAGACTTTCAAAAACGAATACCTAACCTCATGCCATCTTTTAATAAATCGTTAAATATCTAATGATTCTTTTTGTAATGAATTCTTTACTTCAGAAGCATGTTAGCATAGTTAAGAATTCCATTTCTGTTCACTCACTTCACCAACTTAAGATTCTTCTCATACATCACCCTTACCGAATCGAAACTTGACTTATACTTAGCCATAACAGGCAAAGCGGGCGGCGACTCCATTTTAAGCGGATTAATGGCCACATTGTTCTTATATACCCTGAAATCGAGGTGCGAGCCGGTTGATAAACCTGAGCTGCCAACATACCCTATCACCTGTCCCTGGCTTACACTGGCACCCGTACGAATTCCCGGCCCGAAACCTGCCAGGTGCATATACGAAGTTGTATAGCCGTTCCTGTGCCGTATGCTTACCAGTCGTCCGGCACCACCCGAATAGGCTGCCTTTAAAACCGTACCATTACCTATAGTGTGCACTGGTGTGCCTTGCGGAGCAGCATAATCAACACCATGGTGCGGACGCAGGATACGAAGAATTGGATGCATACGTGCATTCGAAAATTTAGAAGTTATGCGCGAAAACTTAAGTGGTGCCTTCAGGAATTCCTTGCGAAGATTCTCGCCTTTATCGTCGAAATAATCAGTAATATTTCCCTGGGTGTAGCGGTGGGCGAAATATTCTTTACCATTATGCATAAAAACGGCTGAATGAATTTCACCAATACTAATAGGTTTCCCATCCACCGCAAGCTCCTCATAAATAACTTTAAAAGCATCACCCTTCTGAATCGCATAAAAGTCGATTGACCATTGGTAAATATTAGCAAGAGCAACAGCCATATTCGGATCAACGCCTTCTTTTTGCATGGTAACCCATAAAGACGAATTAATTTCGCCGGAAACGGATTTCAGGCTTCTTATCACTTCTTTTGCATCCTTGTGCACATGGAGCGAGTCGCGGAAATCGAAAAGCACATAACTGGTATCGTTTATTGCATAAACAAAGTAATTCAGTTTATTTTTACCGTCGTTACTCATCATAGCAGTATATGTATTGCCGCTTCGGAGCTTTCGTATATCAAAAACACCATCGGTGTATGCGTCAAGGCTGCCAACAATCTTACTATCAACACCAAGGCGTGTAAAAATACCACCCAGGTTTTCACCTGATTTAACTTCATCACGGTCAATTTTCATGGAGTCGGTAACAATACCGTATTCAATAGTTTGGGCTATTTTGGAAACAGGATGAACAATGGGTTCGAAGATAAAGTCTTTAAAAACGACAAGGGCTGCAATGGATAAAATGAATAAAACAGCAACACTGATAAACCAGCGGATTTTCTTTTTGGTTAAAGCCATGAATGAAATTTAGTTGTTTAAGTTCGTCGTGTGAATGGGCGAAGATAGAAAAAAATTCGGAAATCGTATGTCGGATTGCGGATGTCGGATGTCAGATATCGGAAGTTGGATCGCGGATTGTCCGACAAATGTTCAATTATTCAATTATTCAAATGTCCAAATGTTCAATTATTCGAATGCTTAATTCTTCCCCAAATAGCTCAAAGTGAATGTTTTGATTAGCTCATATGTGCCTCAGCGAAATCACGACCGGCCTGTAGCGCATCAAGGTTTAGTTTCACAACCTCCTCCCCTTTCCGGGTAAAAATACTGCGGATAGCATCCTTCAATTCACTGAATTCAATCTCCAGGAAAGGGGAAGCAGCACCCAGTATTACCATATTTGCAGATCGCACTGAACCCAGTTCCTTGGCAATTTCGTCAGCATCGAGGGCAATATGATTACGAAAATGTTCAATTTCGGCCATCAGGGCATCCATTTTTGGATAATTCGGAATATTAATAAAGGGTTTTGTATTGGTGATAAGCCATCCGTTGGGCGAAAGCAGCGGCAAGTACCTGAGTGATTCCATTGGTTCCACCGAGATAATAAGGTCAGCTTGTCCGTATGGGATAAGGTCGGAAGCAATTTCATGATCAGCTATTCTCAGGTTTGAGGATACATCACCTCCACGCTGGCTCATGCCATGAACTTCAGCCTGTTTGAGGTGTAATCCGGCATTCAGAGCCGCCGTGCCTATGGTTGTGGCAATCGAAAGAATTCCCTGTCCTCCGACACCGGCTAATATTATATCTCTTTTCATTTTTGTTTTTTTTATCTCGGGTTTGAAGAGTTTCGCATCATGGAATTTGATACTTGGAATTTGGTTCTTGGTATTTTGAGTTTCGGGTTTGAAGGGTTTCGGGTTTGAAGGGTTTCGGGTTTGAAGAGTTTAGTTCAAATGTGTATTTTATCTTGTGTACACAAAGTTTAAGCCGTTTTTCTCCTAAACCTTATACCTGACTTGTACTCCTCTTTTCACTTTTCACTCTTCACTCTTCACTATTCACTTTTCACTTTTCCCTTTTCACTTTTCACTCTTCACTCTTCACTTTTCACTATTCACTATTCATTATTCACTATTGACTATTCACTATTCGTTATTCACTCTTCCCTATTAACTCTTCACTATTTAATTTCCTTTACTTTCCACAACTAGCTTCTTATGCTCCTTAATATGCTTGAGCGCTGTTTGAATGCATTCGCGGCGGGGAATAATAACTGAAACGCCTTTGTATTCAAGCTCCTGATTAAGTATGGCAATATTCTCCTGGTGGTACTTTGGCGATGGATTGAGAACAAAAACGTGCTCCTTACTTACGCCAACTCCGATGCATATATCTTCGATACGGCCAAATGCGGACGAATCCTGTCCGCCGGTCATGGCAGTAGTAAAATTATCAAGGATCATGATGGTAATCTGGCTTTTATCTTTCACACAATCGATAAGGCCGGTAATACCACTGTGGGTAAAGGTACTGTCGCCTATTACGGCAACGGCCGGCAATAATCCAGCATCAGCAGCACCTTTTGCCATTGTAATGGATGCGCCCATATCCACACAGGTATTTATGGCATCAAATGGCTCAAGCGCGCCAAGGGTGTAGCATCCGATATCGGAAAACACCCGTCCTTTAGTCCATTTTGAAAGCGATTCGGTGAGTGCATTGTAGGAATATATATGCGGACACCCTTTGCAAAGCGAAGGAGGCCTGGATACAACGATGGATGGGATGTCTTTTCCCCGGGTATCTTCTTTCCCTAAAGCTACAGCAACAATATTGGGGTTTAGTTCGCCGTCGCGTGGAACGGTGCCATCAAGGCGGCCATGAATGGTTTTACCGGTATTGAGGAACCCTTTAATGGATTCTTCAAACATTGGATAGCCTTCTTCGAGGATAAGCAGCGAATCGCATGAGCTATAAATTTGCTCAACCATGGCATGAGGAACAGGATACTGGGCTATTTTCAGAACAGGGAAAGGAATATGGCGGTCAGGGTAATTTTCGAGCAAATAGTTGTAGGCAATCCCTGTGGTAATAACGCCCATTGTTTTATCCTCACCATCGGTAAAAGCATTAAATCCCGATTCGGAGGCATACGATTCAAATGTATCCTGCTTTTTAAGCAACTCTTTATATTGACGGCGGGCGTTGGCAGGCAAAAGAATAAACTGCCTGGGATCCTTTGGCAGGTGAATCTCATTTTGCTTACGGGTGGGTTTACGGATTACACCAGCCCTGGAATGTGCAAGGCGCGTAGTAATACGCATTAAAACAGGAACGCCAAGTTTTTCGGACATATCAAATCCATAATGAACCATATCATACGCATCCTGCTGGTTGGTTGGCTCAAGAATAGGAATTAAAGCAAATTTGCCGAAAATCCGCGAGTCCTGTTCATTTTGAGATGAGTGCATGGAAGGATCGTCGGCCGACACAATAATAAGTCCGCCATTTGCACCGGTAATAGCCGAATTCATAAAAGGATCGGCAGCAACATTGAGTCCCACATGTTTCATGCAAACCATTGCGCGTTTTCCGGCATACGACATCCCAAGGGCAGACTCCATGGCGGTCTTTTCATTGGTTGACCAGCCCGCACGGATTTGTCCGGATTTAGCTTCTTTAGATTGAATTACAAATTCAGTAATTTCAGTCGAAGGCGTACCGGGATAGGCGTAAATACCTGACATTCCTGCATCTATAGCCGCCTGCGCAATGGCTTCATCGCCCAGCAACATTAATATTTCATGCATGTTGTGAATTTTATAACTGTAAAAATTATGGCACAAACGTACATGAATTGGAACTGATTAACAAGCACTTTGAAAAATATTTTCAGTAATTCACGGAGCAAAATATTTGAGAAGCTTCCTCAAAGCTTACATAGTTTGAACACCCTGCTGTTTCAACTGTTTATTACCTTTACATCTCGAAAACCTAACAAATTTTGAACTACTTAGCGCATCTCTTTTTAGCCGGAACTGATCCTGAACTAATACTTGGCAACTTTATTGCTGACCATGTAAAAGGCAGCGACATATTAAAATACTCTGAAAATGTAAGGAAGGGCATCGCGATGCACCGTGCTATTGATACTTATACCGACCAGCATCCGGTGGTTAAACAAAGCATTTTAAGGCTAAGGAATGATTTCCATAAATACGCCGGAGTTGTTGTGGATATGTATTACGACCATTATCTTTCGGCGCAATGGGATGAATATTCAGATCAGAAACTTGATGAGTTTACAAAAACAAGGTATGAAGTACTGGATACCTTCCAATCCATTTTACCGAAACGGTCGGCAAGGCTTTTGTTTTATATGGAAAAGCAGAACTGGCTAAAGTCATACAGCAGTTTCGAGGGCATGCAGCAGGCGTTTAACGGTATGTCGCGGAGAACCACTTTTGAATCACATATGGAAAATGCTGTAGTGAATCTGAAAGCTTCGTACCCGGAATTCAACCAGGAGTTCAGAGAGTTTTTCCCGGAATTGCAAATGTTTGTGAAAAATAATTTTGAAGCCTGACAATTCATTGCTTGCAAAGCAAAAGCCAAAAAGCCATCCTGACTCAGAATGGCTTTTTGTTTTTTTATCAGAATATAATATTAATCCTCAATAATCACCTCTTTGCCAGCAGCAATATCTTCGAGCATAGCAGTTGTTATTGATTTAGGCCTCTCTAACGGATAATTAAGGGCACGATCCCAAATTATATTGGCAGCAATACCAATTGCACGGCCAATGCCAAAAAGTACGGTGTAAAAATCGTATTCTTTAACTCCATAATGCCATTGAATTACGCCTGACTGTGCATCCACATTGGGCCATGGATTTTTTGCCTTGCCCTGCTCACGCAAAATATCAGGAACAACTTTATAAAGCATATCCGTATATTTGAACATGAGATCGTCCTTTAGGTGTGTAAGTGAAAAATTACGCTGTAATGTATATCTTGGATCGGTTTTACGAAGCACGGCATGACCGTAACCGGGTATAACCTGGCCTGATTTTAGGGTTTCCCAGACGAAAAGTTTCATTTCTTCCTCGGTAGGAACACGGTCTTCCATTTTTTCCATTACGCCTTGCAGCCAGCGCAGTACTTCCTGGTTTGCAAGTCCGTGTAACGGGCCGGCTAAACCGTTAACCATGGCGGCAATGCTCAGGTAAATGTCCGACAAGGAACTCGAAACCAGGTGGCCGGTATGTGCACTTACATTTCCTCCTTCGTGGTCGGCATGTATGATAAAATGCATTCGGGCCACATCATCATAAGGCTTACCAATGCCCATCATATGCGCAAAATTGGCTCCGAAATCAAGGTAAGGATTTGATTGAATGCGTTTACCATCGCGATAAAGCTTTGCATAAATATAGGTAGCTATCTCGGGCATTTTAGCCAAAAGGTTGAGAGCATCCTCGTAAGTTGAATCCCAATAATCCAGTTTATGTAGTTTACCGGAAGCGTATTTTTTTGCGAATAACGATTCGCGCTGCAACGTTGTAATTACGGCAGAAAATATTGCCATAGGATGACTACAACATGGCATTCCGTCAATTACTTCATAAACATAGCGTGGAAGTATCCGTCGCTTATTAAACTCATCAATTACATCCTGTAGCTCTTCTTCGTTAGGGATATCGCCTGTGACCAAAAGATAAAAAAGGCCTTCGACATAGGGCATTTCGGCACCTTTGGGTTTAGGGAGTTGCTCAAACACTTCGGGAAGTGTAAGCCCACGATACCTGATGCCTTCATTCGGATCGAGGTAAGAAATATCTGTTAAAAGCACCTTTATACCACGCATACCCCCTATCACCTGTCCGATGGTAACCTGATCGATAACCACATTACCATATTCCTTTAACAGCCTTTCGGTGCGTGGCCGCCATTCCAGAATTTTTTCGTGAAGTCTGTCTTTAAGTCTGAACGACATAAAATTAGTATTTAAGATTGTAAAATGTATTGATATTAAATGTGTGCATTTTCAACACCGGTATGCTATTACATGTTTTGTATCATAGCAGTTCCAAATTCCGAGGTTTTCAGTTTGGTTGCACCTTCCATTTGCCTATGGAAATCATAGGTAACAGTTTTATTTTCAATGGTTTTTTCCATTGAAGTAAAAAGAATTTCCGACACTTCTGTCCATCCGATGTATTCGAACATCATGGCACCCGATAAAATTACCGAGCCGGGGTTAACCTGGTCGAGACCGGCATATTTGGGAGCAGTTCCATGAGTAGCTTCGAAAATGGCAAATCCATTCTGGTAATTTATATTTGCGCCCGGAGCAATTCCAATTCCTCCAACCAGGGCGGCAAGAGCATCAGATATATAATCCCCGTTAAGGTTGAGAGTTGCAATTACAGAGTATTCTTCGGCACGAAGGATGATTTGCTGCAGGAAGGCATCGGCAATAACATCTTTAACTATAATTTTGCCGGCAGCAACCGCTTTTGCCTGAGCGGCATCGGCAGCTTCGCGACCTTTTTCTTCCGAAATGCGATCGTATTCGGCCCAGGTAAAAGCCTGTTCCGCAAATTCGCGTTCAACCAGGGCATATCCCCATTTTTTAAAACCGCCTTCGGTAAATTTCATTATATTCCCCTTGTGCACAATGGTAAGCGAGGGAAGTTTATGACTGATGGTATAATTCATAGCAGCCCTTACGAGGCGTTCGGTTCCTTCGACAGAAACTGGCTTGATGCCAATGGATGAGGTTTCGGGAAACCTGATATTATTGACCCCCATTTCGTTTTGAAGAAAGCTTATAATCTTTTTTGCCTCGGGAGTACCTTCCATAAACTCGATGCCTGAATAAATATCTTCGGTATTTTCGCGAAAAATATACATATCCACTTTTTCAGGCTTTTTTATGGGGCTTGGTACACCGTTAAACCAACGAACAGGACGCAGGCAAACATAAAGATCGAGAATCTGCCGCAAGGCAACATTTAGTGATCGCATCCCTCCGCCAACCGGCGTGGTTAAAGGTCCTTTTATCCCAACAATGTATTCCTTGAATGCTTCGAGAGTTTCGTCGGGAAGCCAGTTACCGGTGGCCGAAAATGCCTTTTCGCCGGCAAGCACTTCTTTCCACATAATTTTGCGCTTACCGTTATAAGCTTTCGCTACTGCTGCATCAAAAACTCTTACGGACGCATTCCAGATATCCGGGCCGGTTCCGTCACCAATAATAAACGGTATAACCGGAAAATCAGGAACTTGCAATTTGCCGTTCTCAAAAACAATCTTAGCTGTATTCATTATGTAACTATAGTTTTACTACTTCTATTTGTTCGTAAAGATAAAAAAAACATTCAAGTTCCTATATATATAAGAAAAATGTTTTACACGCCAGTTTCGAAGGTTATTCAATGATTTAGCAACGAATTTGAACAAACAAATTTACCGATTTGTTCTTATTAAAACAAGATATATTTTACAAATGAATATATTACACATCAATGACCTTCCTCACAACCTAAAAGTGAAACAGCCAATTGTGCTGTTTGACGGGGATTGCACATTATGCAGTAGCTCGGTGAGGTTTCTGATCAGGCACAACCGACGGGGCAACCTGAACTTTGCATCCTTGCAATCGGAGGCCGGATTATCGATAATAAAATACATAGAAAAAGACATACGGCAAAGTGACACCATGCTATTCCTTGAAAATAATATCTTATACAGTTATTCATCGGCAGCGTTAAAAATTACTGCACATCTCAGATATCCCTGGCGGCTGCTTGGAATATTCATTCTGATTCCGGCAAGGTTAAGGGATTATATTTACCGGTTTATTGCAGGAAACCGCTATAAATGGTTTGGCAGGAAATCATTTTGCGCTACTGGAGTTCCAGAATTAGAAGGAAGGTTTTTATCCTGAATCCTCAACCATCGAAAATTCAGGCAGCCTTCGGCACTTTCAAAAAACATTGAACTTTATAAAAATCTGAAAACGCCCCTTTTAAACGATGAGGGTATTTGAACATTGCACTTCTGCTTGGTTCGGCTTACTTAGACTTGGCTGGGATGCACTTACCAACCATCGCTTAACGACCCGGAAAACTTTCCTCGAACACAAAGTAATCTAACGCGAAGCATTTGAACACGAAACAAGTGAACACGAAACAAGTGAACACGAAACAAGTGAACACAAACCTTGAACGCGAAGCATTGAACCTTTGAACAATTTCGAACAAATTGAACAACACTATACGTTACAACTCCCTGAAAACAATTTTATTCCCTGTTTTTCGTATCGATGAAAAGAGTAACAGGCCCATCATTAACAAGACCCATAACCATGTGAGCACCAAATTGTCCGGTGGCAACTTTATCACCCAGGCTTTCTTCCAATGCCAGGATAAAGGCATCATAGGCGGGTTTGGCGATGTCGGGACGGGCAGCTTTACTGTACGAAGGCCTGTTTCCTCTGCGAGTGCTTGCATGAAGGGTAAATTGGCTCACTACCATAATTTCTCCGCCTATATCCCTGATATCAAGATCCATAACACCTTGACTGTCGTCGAAAACACGCAGTCCGGTTATCTTTCCGCAAAGCCATTCCCGGTCTTCTGCTGTGTCGGTTTCTTCGAAACTAACCAAAACTACTAATCCATAGCCAATCCGGCTATACTCCTGGCCTTCGATATTAAGGCTGCATGATGTAACTCTTTGAATAACTGTTCTCATAAAATGTAAAATAAATGTGAATAAATTTCCTTCGTTTTAATTGGTATTAATTATTTTTTGATCCTAAACATATTCGGCAACATCCAGATTCTCGTCAGTAAGCAGTCCCAGGTAATTGTGGTAGCGTCCGGCATTGATGTGTCCTTCTTCCAGTGCCTGCTTCACAGCACAACCCGGCTCATGATTATGGGTACAATTGTTATATTTGCAATGTGGAAGCAGGTTCCGAAACTCAGGAAAGCGTTCGCTTATTTCCTGGCTTTCGAAATGTACCAGTCCGAATTCCTTTATCCCCGGTGTATCGATCATATAACCTCCAAACGAAAGCGGATGCATTTCTGCAAAAGTAGTAGTATGCATTCCTTTATTATGATACGATGATATTTCACCGGTTTTGATTGCCAATAACGGATCTATGGCATTTATCATGGCCGACTTCCCCACTCCCGAATGGCCCGAAAACAGATTTACCTTGTCGTGCAGAACCAGTCTGAGATTTTCAATTCCTGTTCCTTCCAACGCTGAAACGGCATAAGAGGGATATCCCAAAGAACTGTACAATTCCATTAATTCGTTACAACGGTGGTTGGCTTCGGCTGTATAAATATCAATTTTGTTGAATATCAGTGCAGCCGGGATATGATAGGCTTCGGCTGTTACCAGGAGCCTATCAATAAAACCTGTTGAAGTTCGCGGAAGCATAATACTTGCCACAATATACAACCTGTCAATATTCGAAGCGATGATGTGAGCCGATTTCGAAAGATTGATCGAACGCCTGACAATATAATTGGTTCGGGGTTCAATAGCAATAATGATTCCGTTTCCGTCGTCGCCTTCCCACTTAAATTCAACATGATCGCCAACAGCCACCGGGTTAGTGGTACGTATGCCATGAATACGGAACTGACCTTTGAGCCTGCAATTGCAAACCTTATTGTCATCGGTCATCACGGTGTACCAACTGCCCGTTGATTTTATAACTATGCCCTTCACTGTTTCCTTAAAGTTGATCGTTCGCCGACAAACAGACCGTTGTGATCATTTGCTGCGTTTATAAATTGGCGTAAAATTACTTTTTTTAAGTCGTTTATAAAACGAAGTAAGGAAATATTAACTTTTTAAGGATTTTCATTACTTCAACATACAATGTATAAACAGTAAAATAAGGGAAACGTTTGAAATTAGAGCAAATAAATGATGTAAAAATGTTTGTTTTTAAAAACAGGTTTCATCTAACTGTAAAATCGTTACATTTGAAAAAAAAATAACACATGGAAACAAGTGCCATTTTATCGCTTTTACCTGCGCCTGCAGTAGCGGTAGCACTCTATTTATTACTCAGGTATAAATATACAAACGGCAATTTCAGCCTGCTTTATAAAACTTTTTTGTTCGGAATTGCGGGGATTGTACCTATTTATATCATCGACCAGGTTATTATCAAGCTTCATCTCGATCATCTTCATAGCCTGAACAGGACCGTATTCTATGCCTTTGTGCTTACCGGAGGTGTATATGAACTCTGTAAATTCCTGGTTTTAAAAATATTTGTCTATCCTTCGAAACAAATTCATAAAACGATTGATGTAATTTTTTACAGCATTATTATAGCTGCCGGGT
Organism: Bacteroidales bacterium; assembly: GCA_038249635.1. Taxonomy (GTDB): domain Bacteria; phylum Bacteroidota; class Bacteroidia; order Bacteroidales; family UBA4417; genus UBA4417. The sequence goes on from JBBSDG010000016.1 coordinate 19,340, forward strand.
TTACCACCGCGTATTCGGTGTATGCATTGTTTTTTGCGCCGGCATATATCAGTGTTGCACTGTACGCCATTTCAATAGGACCTGTATTTGTTTCGATTGCGATAATAATGGGTTATTTTACAGGCATGGCACTGAACCGAAAATTTCCTTTAACTGATTTTGTAACCGGGTTGTTTATAGCCATTGTATTCCATGGGATATACAGGTTCTGCCTGCTAACAACCGATACACTATTACTATACCTGGCTATGGGGGGAATGCTGATTACTGCTGTAACATTTATTGTTTTCAGCCTACGCAATGCAGAGGATTTAAATTAAACGGTAAACTTTCCCTGGCAGGCAACGAATAATGCCTTCAAATTCCATGTTCAGCAATATGCCTGCCGCTTTTGAAGGCAACAGGTTAGTCTCAATGAGAAGGGTATCTACATCGAGGTCACCTTTTTCTTTTAACATATTAACTATTAACTCTTCATCAGCAGTAAGGCTCACAAACAACTGGCGCTGAATGTTTTTTTTATGAACCTTTGCTTCATCCCACCCCAGCAGATAGCTGATATCTTTTGCCGATTGTAATAATGCAGCTTTATTGATCTTTATAATCTTATTGCATCCTTCTGAATGCGGATCGCCAATACGGCCGGGGACGGCAAAAACATCACGGTTGTATGAATTGGCAATTTCGGCAGTTATCAAGGCTCCACCGGTTACACCTGCTTCAACAACAACCACAGCGTCGCTCATACCTGCAATAATTCGGTTACGCATAGGGAAATTCTCTCTATCGGGCATGGTGTTACTGATATATTCGCACAGCAGCCCACCCGATTCTGTCATTTTTTCGGCCAGGGAACGGTTTGCAAAAGGATAAATACGATCGAGGCTATGGCCTAGTACACCCACCGTTTGCATAGCATTATCCATAGCCGCCTTGTGCGACCAGGTATCAATACCATAAGCCAACCCACTTACAATTAAAACATTATGTTCCTGCAATCCTTCAATAATTTTACGGCACATATCACGGCCATACTCGGTAGCTTTGCGGGTGCCAACCATAGCCACCACCTTGGGAACGTTAAGATCGGCAGTTCCTTTGTAATAAAGCATTATCGGGCTGTCGTGGCATTGTTTGAGGCGGATAGGATATTCTTTGTCGAGGTAAAAGAGAGAGGTAATATTATTTTTCTCAATAAAAGCAAGTTCTTCTTCGGCCCGGTCGAAAACATTATGGTTTGTAAGCGCATTTACGGTTTGCCCGCCAATTCCCGGTATTTTCAATAACGCACGCTTTTTTTCCATGAAAACAGCCTTCACGCCACCGCAATATGCAACCAGGCTCTTGCCGTTTACACTTCCGACCCCGGGAATGAGGGTCAAGGCTATTTTATAAATCAGATCATCCATAATGCAGACCAAACTTACAAAATTTTATAAAACTGCTTTTAACTCATTAAGGATTATTATTAACAACCTAAATCATACATTTGTATCTCAATTTCTTTTTAATGCAGCAAAAGCCACTGAATATTTTAATCAGCCCGCTCGATTGGGGTCTAGGTCATGCTGCCCGGTGCATTCCGGTCATTAATAAACTTTTGGAAGCAGGTCATAGTGTATCTTTGGCAGGATATGGGCGTTCGCTAATTATGCTTCAAAATGAATTTCCATTACTCAAAAGCATTGAACTGAAAGGTTTTTCGCCCTCTTATTCCAGATCCGGGAACATGGTTTTACATCTGTTTTTACTCTTACCCCGCTTTATTAAAACAATTATTTTTGAGCATTACGAAATAAAAAAACTCATAGAACAGCACCAAATTGATATTATTATTTCTGACAACCGATACGGATTGTGGAATAAAAAAATAAAAAGTATTCTGATTACCCACCAAATGATGATTAAGACACCCAACTGGCTCAGGTTTGCTGAATACTTTTTTTATCGCGTTTCACGTTTTATGATAAGTCGGTTTGATGAGTGCTGGATTCCTGATGAAAAAGAAGAGCCCGGGTTGAGCGGCGATCTGTCGCACAAGTATTCTCTTCCGGCAAAGGCAAGATTTATCGGGTCTTTATCACGTTTTCAAAAATCAGGATCTTCTCAGGACAAGTCGGCTAATGACAGGAAAATTATTGCAATCATTTCGGGTCCTGAACCACAACGAAGTATATTTGAGCAATTGGTAACAAGACAACTCAGCGAATTGAAACTGGAAGCACTGATAATTGGAGGAAAACCGGAGTCGGCACAAGCTGCAATTACCAATGCTAATCTGACTATTCTGCCCTATCTCGCAACATCTGAATTACAATCAGCCATATCTACCTCAGCATTAGTTATCTGCCGCTCAGGATATTCTTCGATTATGGACCTTGAGGCTTTGGGAGCAAAAGCTTTGTTTGTGCCTACACCGGGACAGACCGAACAAATTTACCTGGCTAAATTGCATCAGCAAGCTGGTACAGCGTTATGGCGCGCACAGGAAAACATGGATTTAAAAATTGATATTCCTGAAGCTCTGAAATTTCCGGGTTTCAAAATAAATTCTCCTGGAAATGCCCTGTCAACTGCAATAGCTGATTTGAAAAAGAAATAATTCGCTGCTCAAAAATTTCTAAGTATTTTTGCAGCCAACAAAAAAAACAAAAAATGATACTTGATTTTATTCACTGGAACATCGACCCGACAATTTTCAGTATTGGTCCCGTAAGCGTACGCTGGTACGGACTGTTATTTGCCATGTCGTTTGTAGTTGGCTATTTCATTATGCTGCGTATATTCCGCAAGGAAAATATTCCGGAACAGCTTCTGGATGAGTTGAGTATGTATATGCTTATTGCAACTGTTGTTGGAGCAAGACTCGGGCATGTATTATTTTATGAACCGGAATCCTATCTTGCCCACCCGCTTGATATACTAAAAATCTGGCAAGGCGGCTTAGCAAGTCACGGTGCGGCTGTGGGAATCATTCTTGCACTTTATCTTTTTGCACGAAAAACACGTCAGCCTTTTCTTTGGGTTATAGATCGCATAGTAATCGTAGTAGCCCTTTCCGGATTTTTTATCCGCACCGGGAACCTTTTCAACAGCGAGATTTATGGTAACCTAACTCAACTTCCCTGGGGTTTTATATTCGAACGAAGCGGAGAAACACTTCCAAGACATCCAACTCAGATTTATGAGGGTTTATGTTACTTGCTAATTTTCTTTTTTCTCCTCTGGGATTATTACCATGAAGATGGAAAACCAAGGCCAGGTTTCCTGTTCGGATTTTTTCTGGTAACCGTTTTTGGATTCAGGTTTCTCGTAGAATTCATAAAAGAGCCACAGGTAAATTTCGAAAATTCAATGGCACTGAATATGGGTCAGATACTTTCGATTCCGTTGGTTATTGCGGGGATTGTTTTGCTGGTAAGGAAGCAGAAGATTACGAAATAAAATCTGATAATAGCCCTTTTCTTTTACATCTTCCTATATGCTCCTATGAAGAAGAAAGAAGAATGTTTATATGCCTCTGTTGCAATACAGGCAGCGGGGCTTCCCCGAAATACACATGATGTTGCAATAAAGGCATCGGGGTTCCCCTACAACGCACATGTTTTTGCAATACGGGCAGCGGGGTTCCCCCACAACACACATATTATTACAATATAGATAGTGGGGCTACTCTGGTACACATATTTTTTTGTAATATAGGTATCGGGGTTCTCCCGTAAATACATATTTGAAGCAATTTTTTCCAGATAATTCCGGGTTTTCCTTCATCAAAAACGACTCAATATTCACCCTTTATCAAAAAGCAAGAAGTCCTATTCCCTTCTCCTTTGGTGAACGTGCCCGAAGGGCGGATGAGGTAGAGAGTGCAAGGTGAGGGCTATAAATAGAAAAGGGAGCCTAAGCTCCCATTTTTAAAATATTCACTATTTCCTGTTTACTTCATAGCTCCTGCCCGTGCATTCAGAAACGTATCAACCTTTTGTGATATAACTTTCTGATTGTACTGATCGGCAATCTGCTTCATCGAGTTAAAAAATCCAAATGCTTCACCCAGATCATCATCGAAATTAACACGGAATTCAGGGTTGAGCGACAGGTAATAATCTGTATTCTGCTGGTAAATATGCATCAATTTTTCAGCGAGTTTGTTGCCTTTTTCAAAAGCTCCTGCTTTGTAATACACATCAACAAACTGTATCATATAGTAATCGAAATGAATCTTGTTGTTAGGGAATATCTGCTGAACATAATCACAAACCTTTACCGCTGAATCATTCTTGTTTTCAATGACTAGTTTGCGGGCAAGGCGGGCAAAATCCTGCTTCGGCATCATTACATTCCTGCTGCTCTCAGGATCAACATAAACACCGGGCAGATTAAGGTTACCCCATTTGCATTTGTTCATCAGTATATCGTACGAAGCCAGTGAATTTACACTTCCGACACCTTTAATGAAGTCACGATCATCAGGTTTAACAGGCATAAATCTATATATAAATCCTTCCTGGTAACAGTATTTATCAACATCAACGGCATCGCTCATAGCGCCCGGGCTTACAAAATAAACGGGTCGTTTAAACTTGTTCTTTGCAAGAAAATCGAGCAGCATCAAGTCGTTTTTATACAGATAATTTGACTTGATATCCCATTCAACAGTGCCTACAACCCTATCGGCAAGATTTGCCGGAACAATTCCGTTTTTAACCATTGATGCAGAATCCACGGTAATCCTTACCTTTTTGGTTGGATAAATGGCAATGGATCGCGCCCCCGACATGAACCTGGATGCAGGATCGTCGCTGGCAATGAGGTCAATCAAATCCTGAAGCTCAACTCGTTCCTGTATCTGGCCCGAATAGGCTGATACTTCGTTTATTCCTTTGTTGTACTGATCGTGCGAAAGCGTAAAAGGCAATGCATCGGAATTGTACACCTTGCGCATCAACTGGTGTACATACCAGTCGCCAGATGAAAGCATATAATTAACAACTCTAACATCAGTTCTTACTCCTTCAACCTCCTGGGCATACCAAAGCGGGAAGGTATCGTTATCCCCGTTAGTAATGAGAATTGCATTGGGAGCGCACGAATTAAGGTAGTTGATGGCAAAATCGCGGGCAGCATATTTATTGGCACGTGTATGATCGTCCCAGCCTTCTTTAGCCATAATGCCCGGAACCAGCAACAAACAGACGACAGTTATCGGGATGGCGATATATTTTTCATTTACTTTCTTCAGCAAATCCCAAAGTGCCATCACACCCAGACCAATCCAAATGGCAAAGGCATAAAACGATCCTGCAAACGCATAATCCCGTTCACGCGGTTGATTTGGCGTAATATTGAGGTACAAAACTATAGCCAGACCTGTCATAAAAAACAATAAAAGAACGACAATAAACCCATCGGTATGCTTTCGCAGATGGAACCACAGTCCGAAAAGTCCAAGCAAAAGTGGCAGGAAATAAAACTTATTACGAGCCGCATTCGTCATACTGTCGGGTAAATTGGATTGGTCGCCCAGGTTGGCATTGTCGATAACCGGTATTCCGCTGATCCAGTTCCCGTAACGTATGCCACCTTCACCCTGTATATCATTTTGCCTTCCGACAAAATTCCAGAAAAAATAGCGCATATACATATGGCCAACCTGGTATCCGAGGAAGAACCTGACATTCTCAACAAAAGTCGGCTTGTATAAAGTTTCGGTTTTGCCCTCTTCATTCACAACATCAATAGGAGTACCTTTTATTTTTCCCCACGATTTATAAGCGGCAATGTGACTTGGTTTCGAATTGCTCCACATACGCGGGAACAGGGTAGAAAATGCCTTGTCGTAATTCGGAATGGTATTCTTCCGGTCATCCGTCATTATGTACTTGCCTTTTTTTGTATCCTTCACATAAAAAGGCGTAGCATCATCGTATGGATCGGCTTTGTCCTGGGGCGAATTGTAATACTGTCCATAAACGATGGGCCATGTGCCATACTGCTCACGGTTTAGATACGACAACAGGCTTACGGCATCGCTCGGATCATTTTCGTTGATCGGAGTATTGGTGTTTGCACGGATAACCAGCATAAAAAATGAAGAATACCCGATCAATAGAAACGCAATTGACATAAAAACCGTATTGGCTGCCGATCGCACCTGACTGCGGTTTAACCTTCCGGGATTACTCTTATACCAGTAATAAACTCCGATAACTAAAAGGAAACCGCCGAATGTAGTCAACGAAAAAATTGATAAAAGCAGTAAAAGAACTCCCCCGATCATGTAATTTAAGGTTGTATGTTTGGTTTGATAGGTAAACCGTATGCTCCATATAAGCATTCCCAGAAGGACAAGGAAATAGAATAATGTACCCGAATTAAACGGAAGACCAAAATTATTCACAAAAAGAATTTCGTATTTACCTGCAAGAAATACCGTGTAAGGTATAACCATAAACATAATAAACGACAGTATAAAAAATGAAATACCCAATGTAAGCACTACGCCTTTCCAGGTGGTTTTGTATTTTCTGAAATAGAAAACAAGTGCTATTGCCGGTATTGCAAGCAAATTAAGCAAATGCACCCCAATTGAAAGCCCCATCAGGTAAGCGATCAGGATAATCCATCGCTGCGAGTGAGGCTGGTCGGCAACCTGGTCCCATTTAAGAATGGCCCAGAAAACAATAGCCGTAAAAAACGACGACATGGCATAAACTTCGCCTTCGACCGCCGAGAACCAGAAAGAATCGCTGAATGTGTAAGCCAACGCACCAACCAGACCGCTGCCGAGTATGGCATACATGCGACCTGTTGAAATTTCTTCGTCTTTTGTAAATTTAAGCCCCAGCATGGTAATACTCCAGAAAAGGAACAAAATAGTAGCCGAACTGCTTAACGCCGACATCATATTTACCATCAGGGCTACTTTACTTGTATCGCCAAAAGCAAACAAACTAAAAAAACGACCCAGTAGCTGAAAAAACGGGGCTCCCGGTGGGTGGCCAACCTGGAGTTTGAAGGCGGTTGAAATATATTCGCCGCAATCCCACCAGCTGGCGGTTGGTTCAACGGTTGACAGGTAAACCCATGATGAGAGGGCAAATACGAGCCAGCCCAGCAGGTTATTCAGTTTCCTGAATGTTTTCATGAAAAGTAAAGATTAATGAATAAACGAAAATTTGAAGGGACGAAATTAACCAATAATTATGAAGTACAAATCATTTTTTAGAAATGATATAAAAACAGTAGCATATTAAACTTCCTGAAACACAAAACAGAACACCGCTTTTAAAAGTACAATTACTTAAATTAAAGCACGTTATTATGGGTCTAAACAGCATTCAAAACATTAAACATCTCCATAATAAATGAAAACAGGGAGCCGAAACTCCCTGCTTTAAAAAATGGAAATACAAAATCCCGATATTACATCCTTCCTTTATTGGAACTCAGGTATTTCTCAATGCGCTGTACTATAGCCGTCTGGTTATTCTGTGTGGCAATCTGTTTCATATAATCAAAGAAACTGAAAGCCATATTCATATCGTCGCTGTACTGGTTGCGGAATTCAGGATTGAGTGATGAAAAATAGTCAACATTTTGTTCATATATCTGCAACAGCCTGTTTGCAAGTTTATTCCCTTTTTCGTAAGCTCCGGCCCGGTAATATGTATCCACAAATTCGATCATATAGTAGTCGAAATGGATTTTATTATCCGGAAAAACTTCCTGTACTCTGTCGCAAACCTTTATGGCCTCAGCATTTTTGCCATTTGCAACCAATGCTTTTGCCAGGCGCATAAAATTCTGCTTGGGAAGGAACGTATTACGATAACTTTCAGGATCAACATAAACCCTTGGATCAGCCAGGTTGCCCCATTTACATTTGTTCATCAAAATATCGTAGGATGCATCAACGTCCACGCTTCCAACTCTTTTTATAAAATCGGCACCCTCAGCCTTTACGGGTAAAAAGCGGTACACATATCCTTCCATAAAGCAGTATGGGCTTACATCAAATGCCTGCACACCGGCAGGGCTTCCAAAGTAGATCGGACGCTTGAATTTGTTCTTTGCCAGGAAATCAAGCAGCATCAGGTCATTTTTCTGCAAGGTATTTGTCCGTATATCCAGATCTACGGAACTCAGAACCCTGCCAGCATATTTTGCAGGAACCGCTCCACTCTTGACCAATGAAGCCGAATCAAGTGAAATCTTCACCTTATTGGTAGGGAACAAAGAATAGGAATGGCTGCCTGTACGGTATTTCGTCGAGGGATCTTCGCTTGCAATATAATCGATCACATCCTGCAACTCAACCCGGTCTTTGATGGTTCCCGAATAACCAACCTGTTCGTTTATTCCCTTGTTATACTGATCGTAAGAAAGCGTAAATGGCAGCGCATCCGAATCGTAAACCTTGCGCATAAGCTGATGAACATACCAGTCGCCTGACGAAAGCATAAAGTTCACAACCC
>JBBSDG010000017.1:0-26526 GCA_038249635.1 Bacteroidales bacterium
AGCTTGCAGGTCTTTTCGTTTATAAAAGTAAATCTGACAGGTTTTGCAGACATATCGAACATAAATTTCAGGAGCCTGTTTAAACTTTTAATATATTTACTTTCTGAAATTTAAACCAAACAAAAATGGACAATAAAAAACTAGGAAATCCGGCGGTAGTCGGGCTGGCAGGATTCGGAATGACAACTCTTTTATTACAATTTCACAATATCGGCATCAGCGGACTGGGACCGGTGGTAGCAATGGGTTTTGTATTTGGCGGATTAGCCCAGCTGATTGCCGGGTTTATGGAACAAAAAACCGGCAATAATTTTGGTTTCGCAGCATTTACCAGCTACGGTGCGTTCTGGATTGGGCTTGGAGTAATCTGGATGCTGAACCATTTTGAAATTTATCAATCTTCAACCACCGACATAGGATTTTACCTGCTTGGATTTACTTTGCTAACGGTTATTTTCTGGATAGGATCAATGTATATTCATACAGCCATGTTTGTAACCTTTTCAACCTTGCTCCTGGGGTTTATTCTGCTGGATATCGGTCACTTCGGCTACCCGCAAATGAATGTAGTTGCGGGGTATGAACTTATTGTTTGTGCATTCTCAGCCTGGTATATGATGGCTGCCATTATACTGAATGATGTTTCAGGCAAGGAATTGCTGAAAATGGGGAAGCCGCTGCTGAAAGGCTAATATTTCCCAAGCAGCTAAAAATGGTAATTATACCCGATAGTTCCTGAATCTACCAGTTTTTTATCCCGGCTTCGAATGAATACAGAGTGTGCTCTTCAGTCCGGCAACCGATTGTGCAGAAATGGCATCTTCGTTAAAGTATTTTTGCTGAGGTTATAGTGAGGCAATGAGGCAAATACGCTGTAAGGTAGCGCAAGACAGAGAGATAAAATGGTTATGCTCTAAGTCAGAAATATAATAAATATTGAGCAAGTACTCTCATTACCGGCAATTTTGGAAAATAAGAAATCGCAAATTGAATATCAATGGAGAAAATAAGGGAAAAGGACATAAATGGTATCTGCAGGGAGATTGACCTGGTAATTGATGGTGCTAACAATAGTATTGATTATAAATACATCTTTCTGCATTTGGATGAAGCATTAACCAAAAGTATAAGTTATGACGAAATTGAATTGATTTGTGATACGGTTATAAAAATCGCAGAAACAAAAAACAGAATAATTAGGCATTTGGAGAAAGACATTTGGAGTTTTATCAATAGAATTCCGTTTCAAATCATATTGTTACAAGGACTTGATATTGAAGATAATGAAGAATTATTATCAAAGACAAACTATGATAACACGAGCAAAAGGATTTTATCGCGGTTGATCGGATTAGCTCAGGAAATTCTTAAAATTAAAGATGATAATAGCAAAGGAAGTGACTTAAGGCGAGCTGGTTCTTTGAAACTTTTGGTCGAAATGATTAACTATTTTCATATTCCTGTTGCTAAAAAACTTTTTGTGGATTCAATAAACAGTAAAAATGTAAAAGAACAATACGCAGCACTGGAAGGATTAGAAAATTATTACAATGTTTCGGATGATGAGATTGAAGATGATTTAGTACAAAACCTTAATATCATAAAGAAAAATACTGTTGATAGAACCGTTGCATCAACATGTTTACAAATACAAATTAATGCCGGATTAATTGACGAGCTGAAAGCAGCATTCGAAATTGATGATTGGAAAGATGACCATTACGATTATAGATAACGAAAAACTGCTGCCGAACAGGTAGAAGGCTCCGCCAGCAAATATTACCGGGGTAATTCGCAAGAAACACTGACATCTTTAATCATACCCAGCCGGATTTTCATTTCAAAAACAAAACTTTCGGAAAGCCTTTATTCCTAATGTTTTAAAAACGGATTCACCATTCCTTTCAGTATTGTATCAAGCCACAAATCTGCCAGTCCCGGCCAGGTTTCGGCGGCTCTTTTTCCAGGGCGCAATCCATATCCATGGCCGCCTTCGGGTAACAGGTGTAGTTCGACCGGGCGCTGTGCCACGCGCATGGCCGAAGCCATTACGAGTGCACTGTTGCTGTAAGGATCGTCGGCAGTGGCAAAAATAAATGTGGGTGGCATGGTTTTATGCGGAGCATTTTCGGGCGAAATGCTGTTGGCTGGTCCTTTATCGAGGTACGCAGGATAAATCAGCATGCAGAAATCGAGGCGGAAGGGTTGTTTATCGGCCTGGTCAACTGTAGGATACAAATTGGAATCTGGCAAAGCGCAAATTCTTGCTGCCAGGCTGCCTCCGGCCGAAAATCCCAGCACACCGATTTTATTGGGATCAAGTTTCCATTTACCTGCATTTTCACGAACCAATCTCACGGCTCTTTGTAAATCCTGCAAGGCGCCTTCGCGTTGTTCCGGAACACGGTATTGAAGCACAAAAGCCGTAATGCCAATGCTGTTGAACCAGGTTGCAATCTCATAGCCTTCGTGGCCGATGGCGAGTATGTTGTAACCTCCGCCGGGGCAAATTATAACGGCTGATCCATTGCGGTTTTGACCTGCATCAAACACTTCGAGTACCGGATTTGTTACATCGGTGATACGCGAAATATTGTCGTGTTCATCAGGCATTACGCGTGGTTCGCGTTTAGCTTCCTTTTCGCCGGGAACTTTGCCGGGCCAGAGGTAAATGTTTTGCGTTTTGGTATTCTGGCCTATGGCCGAAAAGGCAAGTATTGTCATGATGAAAAGAAGTGCTTTTTTGAATGGTTCCATTGTGAAGAATTATGCAAAGTTTGTGAAGGGAATTGAAACAAGTTGCTGGCTCCGGGAGTGGCAGTCAATACACTATAATCGGCAATAACGGAGTGTCAGACACCCTGCAGGTGCAGAGAGACTAAGTAGCTACCGGAAGCGTGAACGTAAAAGTGCTGCCTTTACCAGGTTTGCTGTCAATGGTAATAACACCGCCATTTTTATCAACAAAATCCTTGCAAAGTATAAGTCCAAGGCCGGTTCCCGACTCGCCCGCGGTTCCCTTATTCAGTTTATGCTGATCGTAATGGAAAAGTTTTTCGCGGGCTTCAGGCACAATTCCCATGCCCGTATCAATTACCAAAATTTGCACAAATCCCTCCACCTGCAACGTTTCAACACGGATATTAGATCCCTGGAATGAATATTTTATGGCATTGTTCAACAGGTTGTGCAGTACCGAAAGAATCATGTTTTCATCGGCCATCACCGAAAGTTTTTCGTCTGCCTTACATACAAGCAAAATATCTTTCTGTTTGGCAACTGTTTGGAGGTTGCGCACGGATTGCCGGCATAATTCCCCGATCAAAAAAGGTTTTGGCCGGAAAGCAATCATACCGCTTTGCGAGGTGGACCAGGCAAGAAGGTTATTGATTATTTCGAAAAGGTTAGCCGACAAGGCATGGATATCCTGGCTGAAAACCAGCTTTTGACTCTCCGGAATTTTCTCAAAATCGGAAACCAGTATTTCGCTGATTCCAAAAATGGAGCTAAGTGGATTCCGGATATCGTGGGCTAGAATGGAAAAGAATTTATCTTTTGATGCATTCAGATTGACGAGTTCGTCTTTCTGCGACTCTATAAGTTTGTTTTTTGCCTCCAGTTGCTCGTTTGCCTTATGTTTTAAACGGTTCTGTTTCACCAACAAAAATACCAGCACAGCTATCAGAACAATAATTGCTGCAAGGATATACAGCACCATGTTTTTTTTCGATAACTCGAGTTCTTTATTCAGGTTCTGTTTCGCAAGATAAATGTTATCAGCCTCTCTTTTTTCAATTTCGTACCGGTATTGAATCTGCGAAACTTTCGCCGTGGTTTCGGCATTAAGTATGCTGTCATTTATTTGCTTCGATTTATTCAGATAGGTATAAGCATCCTGATAATTCCTCCTTGCCACATTATAATCGGCTAAATACTCATAGGTTGTTGCCAGCAAATCCCTCGATCCAAGAGTGAGCGCGAGTTTTTCAGCCTGGAAAAGGAAACTGCCTGCTTCTGATATTTTTTTCAAATCGAGCATAATCTGACCCATATTCATATAATAAAAGCAAATATGGTATTGGTCATCATACAGTTTCCAGATATCAAATGCTTTTTTGTGGTATTCGATGGATAAAGGGTAGTTCCCCATTTTTTTATAGGTGAGACCCAGGTTAATATATGCTGCCGCGAGGGAGGAATTGTTACCGGCTTTCGCATATTTTTTGGCTGCCGAAAGAAGGTTTTCGCAAGCCTTTTCATAATTCTGCTGTTTGGATAACACAATAGCGATGTTCAGTTCGACATCGGCTATTCCGGATTCTTCCTTTTTGTCCTCGAAATACTTTAAAGCCTTCTGATAATACAGTAAAGCTATTGGCATATTTTTCATAAAATCATGCACAATGCCAATGTTCATAAGTGCTTTTGCCTGCATGGACGAGTCGCCCGATTCGCCAAAAAGGTGCTGGGCACGCTCCAGGTTATCAAGCGATTTATCGTACCACGACATTTGCATGTATATTAATCCGATAAGCCTGAAGCATTTTGCGGAATCCAATTTTGTTCCATGTTTGCTAATTATTTCAAGAAGCTGATTTTCCGTTTTCAATGCGTTTTCGAGATCCGATTCGTTATAATATGTTTTACCCAGCAACGAAAGTGTTTTAATTTTATCGCGGGGGCTGATGGGTTTTGTAAGCACATTTTTCAGGCTGTCAATACCTGGCCGGGCAGGTGAATTGCCGGCGTAGCCGGGATTGTTAACATTACAAAAAAGGGTAATAAATAAAATGAACAAATAAACCCATTTAACCCAATGGTGTACTTTCCTTTTCTCAGTTACAAGCAAATATTGAATTCCGGGTTTCATTTACAGGGATGTTAAATACTTAATAATTTTTTCTGCACATATGTTCTTTTATCCTCTTTGGTAATTTTCAATTGCAACTATATAATTGTTATGGCGATAGTTATCATTTTAAAATGATAGCTATTCAGTATTTCAAAAGTATAGAAAATTTTCGAGATGATAAAATTGTTTTGATATAATACTGCATAATTAAAACTAATTGGCGGAAACGCATATTAATAGAGGTGAGTTTTAGATAACTCCGAATTCCGTAAGCACGCCGCCCGGGATTAAAGAGCCGGAAAGTGGGAAATCAGTCATACAATAGGAATGGCCCGATTCTCCATGTTGGTTAAAAATATGGAAGTATTATACAAAATGCCTGTCCGGTATATGTTACCAAACAGGCATTGCAATTCTGTATATAATTTTTTCGCTCTGCTAAAGATCCGTTTTACAGTCAATAGCTATTTTGATGCCAATCTATTTATTTTAGTGATACAATTTATCTTCATTCCTGTACTTGGCTTTATTTGTAAACCAATCGAAATAATCACTTCCACCTGAAACACACCAGGGAATAAACTTTGTGAATCCCTCGTTGATAGGAACTTTTTCGGCGGGATACTCAAACCTATCAACAACATTGAGCCCCCAGGGAAGGTTATTCCTGGTAACATAATACCTTCCGATTCCCGGCTCGCTGTCATCGTCGCCTGTGCCTAACAATTTTAAATTAGCCTTGTCGGTTGGCGGATTATTGATAAGATGCACTTCGCGTGAACGATCCTGGTTAATAAAAATAAATGGGTTGTATGGTGGAATCCCAAGCTGACTTAGTGCTACCGGCCTTGTAAATAGTATTTTTATATCCAAGGTATCCGGCTTTTGTAACGGATCGCCAATGTTTGTATTTACGCCAGTCTGTGTTCCGCTAACATGCGGAAGGATTTTAAACCCATTATCAAACAGAATCAGCGTAGCTTTCGACTGCCCTTCTTCTGTTCCATTCGACAATTCACTGATTATTTTCCCGGTAAGCTTACTTCCGGTGAAGCTTTCAATCTGTGATGGTTCTATTTGCATCTGGAATCCAAAGCCATTCTGGAATCCCGCCCCCATTGCTCTTAATACACATTTCCCTTCCACTTTAACCACTTTATTCAAACCGTTTGTAACCTGGTTAAAATTATAATCTACAACCATATCATTAAAATCATAATCACCTTTTGAGGGCCAGAGGTCTTCAAATACAAGCGTTCCGAAAGTATTTTCACTTGGATAGTAATTGTTAAAAGCCTTAGTTTCATCTTTCGGATAATCATCAAAATTGTCGGGAATGCCGTCTTTATCGCTATCCAACTGTTTGTAATCGGGCAGCGGCACATTACTTGCGTCAACTGCCTGAATAGGATCGGCTGTTACATAAAATATAGCATCATTAAAATCATTGTCCGAACCACTATCGCGTTTAATATCCTCCACTCCCAGTAAAAACTTGCCACGTCCTATATCGTTACACAAGATAAAGTGTTGTTTAATTGCATCCTTGGTTTCAGGATTAAATTGCCGGTCCGAATACATCATCCAGTTGCCGGAAGTGATTGTCCCCTTGCGAAATCCATCGGAAATAAGCACCCATGCTATTTCGGTGTCCTTTGGGAAATGACCTATGTGAACTTTATTCCCGGTATTAAGTCCGCCACCGCTTCCTGAGAAGGAGGTATTAGGAAAAATGATGTGTATTGTATCAATCTGTGAAACAGAAGTTGGAGGATTACTGGTTTTATAGGTATAGAAACCAAGCACATTCATATATCCTGCGCCCTCACTAACAAAAGTAACCCAAACATTACAGGCATCATTCAGCACCAGATTCTGTTCGTTTGTTTCGGCAAAGTATTGCGGATGGCTTGTGGACAAGGGTACACTTTCGGGAAGGGTTGCATTAATGTCCTTTAACGTGGCTGCATCAATGATATCGTTTTTGGGTTCAAGATATTTAGGTATGCCCTGACTATTATATGCGCCCAGGGGTTTGAATATGCTATTGGTACTCTTAAAGAAATATTCATCCGAACTTTTAAGCGAACTTTGGATCTGTTTGCCTCCAAGGGTGCATTGCAGCAAACCATTATTAACAGCCACGGTTTGCATTTTCACAAAACCTATTGCATTGGTGCCAACGGCAAGGTTTTTCACTCCAGCAGCAATCTTATAGTCACATTGAAACACTCCTTGTACATCAGTAATACCGCTTATTATTCGTTTACCTCCGCTATCGGGTATAGCTGTATAAATATCAACACGCATACCCGAAACAGGTCCATTATTATTATCAAGCATAATAACTTTGATCCCTACATCGTTTGTTGTCTGAAAAGTAAAATTCGGATCTACTACCAGATCATTGATGCTGGTAATTTCTGAGGCAGGAACCTGATTGTCTTTTTTGCAGGCAGTAAACAGGAGTGAACACCCAAATAAAGCAGTAAGGGAAGTAAGCAAAAATATACGGGTTGATTTCATTATTGTTATTGTTTGAACTTGTTTTAGCTAATGATTAAAATTTTTATCTTTACCAAGTGCATGTCGATATGTACTATTTTAAGGATATAAAATACTTTATCGAATTCAGGCCGTTAAGCGGCACAAAACCGCACATCTGGTTTTATTCAGCCAGTGCTTAATAAATTCTCTTTTCATCTCTGTACCCCGGCTGATTTGAATACCAATCCCGGTATAATTCGCCTGAACTACGCGCCCAATCGATAAAATGCAGATAGGCTGAATCAATGGATGCTTTCTCGACCGGGTAATCAAATCCACGTAGAATGTTTATACCCCATGGAAGATTATTCAATGTTTTGTAATACTTGCCTTTATCTGGGTTCGAGTCATCGGAACCAGTTCCGAAAAGTTCTGTATTTGCAAGGTTTGTTGGCAGGAAATCAGGAAGATGCACTTCAATTTCCCGCTTTTGGTTTACCACGATGTAAAAATTATATGCTTCAGGATTTAATTGCTTTATTGACAATGATCCACCGGGTGCCGGCTCGCCCTTTTCGATAAAACGGATGGTTACCGTGATGGTATCGTATGGAACTTTTGGGGCATCAGGGCTTGTATTGATACCTGTTCCGCTTCCGGGATGTTTCATCACGTTGAAAAAATCATCAAATACTATACAGTTTGCATACTTCTGATTTGCTTCCAGTCCATTACTTTCCATCGTAAAAACCGACTTGTCGCTGATCCGGCAGCCCGAAACGCTTTTTATCTGATCGGGCGAAATGCCATCAAGTTGAAATCCAAACCCGTTGTGGTAAGATGCCCCCGAGGCTCTGGTTACAAAATTTCCGATTATCTCCACTATATTATTGCTTGCATTGGTTACCGTGCTGAATCTGTAATTCACCAGCAAATCATTCATGTCATAGTCTGATCTATTGGGCCAACTGTCTTCAAATGCAAGTGTTCCGAATGCTTTTTCCGAAGGATAAAAACTATTGTATGCCCTGAAAGGATCTTTGGGATAATTATCATTTTCATCGGCAACCCCATCAGCATCAGCATCCTTTATAACCACCTTCGGGAAACACGAATTTGAAGGATCGGAAAAATACGTGCCAGGAAAAATGAAATTATCGGCATATGCCCGCTCATTGCCTCCTGTTCCTGCAAAACTGACCCAAAATTTGTAAACAGAAGTTGAATTCTGAATTTCAGCTGGTATAGGCACACTTATAGAGCTAATCGTTGTTACATTAAATGCAGGAAAATCATAGCTAAAGAACTGAACTGGTGTTCCCTCGCCATAGGATTCCCTTTGGTTAAATGGAATATATGCTACAAAAATCTGCTTTGCTTTTACACCATTTCCGGCCCCGTCGAGCCTTGCCTGAAAAGTGATTTTGCCGTTTCCAACCACCATCCAGGGCGTTTTTATCCAGCATGACGAAGGAGATAAACTGGTAAGCGAATTGGTTCTTACCGACCATGCACCATCAATTAAAAGGTTAGCAGTATTGGAATACGAAGTGGCACCAAACCCCCAGCAATTGCCTTGCTCAATGGCTCTGTTGCCAGATTCGCAGTTTAAAGTTACCTGGGCTTGAAGGTTGGTTGTAAATGCAGTTATAAACAGCATAAAGAAGCCGAAAATTATTGATCTGAATAAATTTTTCATACTTTTATTTAATTTGATGATTAATCCTGTACTACCGGAATAAATGAAAACGCCGCTTTCCCATCGGAAACCTGAAGATCATATTCAACGCTCCCGAATCTGAGTCTGATGCTGTTTTCTGTTGATGGTATTACAACCTTCAGCGTTTCATTTTTATTTATATCGTGTGTGCTTTTATAAATATTGCTTCCATCGGGAAGGCTTAAGGTAAGTGTGGAATAAAGAGGTTCTGGCGTTGGCAATCCTGTTATGGATATTTCAATTGTTTTACTCGTACTCCAATTAAAAGATTGAGCAACTTTTAGGTTTAACAAATTGCCGGGTATCTGGGCTGAAGGATCATTAGTATCTTTGGAACAGGAGAGGAGCCATAGTGTGGCCAGTAGCAGGGGGAAGAATCTGAGTTTTTTCATATTTGTTTTTTGTTTTCAGGATTAGTTTTATTAAAGTTCACGGGTTACTAAGTTTTCTGATATGTGCAATGTGCCATTGTTCAGGAAGAAGATTTATTTTCTTACAGTTTTATACCTGCCAAAGTTCAATTTCGAACCTTGAAAAGATGGAATTCTTAAGATTCAAAGATAGGATGAGAAATCCGGCTTGTATGTAGCCGAAATACTGAAATACGTGTAGTGAAAACTAGATTTATTATGTAGTATAAACCACAATTTGTTGTAGCTCAAATCGCTACATGACAGATGTATGACAGGATTGTGGCAATTAAACAGAGTATCCGTTTGGAAAACACAGCTTACCTTATAAGCGTGAACATGCCTCTTTTTGTTTTATACTCATCTATTCTTAAGGATGGAGCGTATATTGCTTCATAAGTATAAGACCCTGTAGGGCATTCTGCATCCTTATATTTACCATCCCAGCCTTTGGCAACTTCCTTAGTGGAATACATAAGTTGCCCCCACTTGTTATAAATATACATTGTGAAGTTGAAAATATTTTCCACTACGGGCCGGAAAGTATCGTTCGCAAGGTCACTGTTTGGCGAAAAGGCATCGGGGAAGAAGATGGTTCCTTCGCAATCAGGTGAATTATATAAATGAATTGATGCTGTATCGGTGTTTGAACAGCCGATGGCGTTAGTGTATAAATAGGTGATAGCGTAAAATCCTTCCGGTCGTTTGTAGGGATAAAGGCTATCGGCCTCAGCACCATCAACAAAATATTTGCCTGCCACGGGTAACCCTCCGGTAAGCCCGAAGCCAGGAGCGGTATAACAAAAATCGGGGAAAGTGGCCAAATTAACTGTTGGCAATGGTGCAATAATGATTTTCAATGAATTTTCGGGGCCATCGCCACAAGTAATATTATAGCCGCGAACGCGAAGTGTATCAGCAGAAGCCGAAGCCGAAAAATTTAATTTCGCCGTTAAGCCTTTGGCATCAATAGTTACACCGGTTCCCTGATAAGTCCATTTGTATCCGGTTGAATTTTGCTCGTCGGTAACCGAAAACTCCAGGCGACCTGGCCCAACACAATGAACATTGCTGCCGGTTATAAGTACAACCCCCGATGTTCTTTTTACAACGAAAGGAATGGCTGTAGTTTCAGATCCGGATACAAACCACCAGGAGTTTATAGTTTTAGCATCTCCAAAATCATTACTCCACGAATGGCATCCATTTGTACTGTTACATCCTGCCGCAGAATTAGTTATACCTCCTACCGAATAATCGTCCCAGTATATTTTAAGTTGACCACCTGCGGGGCGTATCTGTTTTACAATAAACCCATAATCATTGTTTTCAATATCAAACATCGGTAAATGGGTTATACCACTAAGATTGGTCACGGTGTAAGTCAGAGATGTGCCATTTGCAACTTGCTTACCGGAATTATCGTTGCCATTCCATGGGATGAGATTATAACCGTTGCCGCCTGGGTTGGCTTTAACGGCTTCAATAATCGAAACTTCATCGGAATTGCCAACTGACGACGCATTTAGCTTAATACTTAGCTTGATTACACAATCCCTATCCACTTTGATTCCAAAAACTGCTCCTCCTGTTTTACAATCTGTGGATATGGTAACCGGAGCAATTATACCCGAAGAGAGCTTTTGGGTGGGGAAAAGTTTAATGTCAGGTTCATTCAGAAATATTTTGTATTGCGGATACGTATGAAAACCCGTCCTCGACAGCCTGTCAGTCGAAAGTACGCCGGTTTGGTAGCAACCAGTCATATTGCTTGATATAGAGAATCTGCCGCCCCTGAAACCATTGCAATCCACCTGGGTTACAATACTATCATCCGAAAGAATCATCATCTTACCGTAAAATTTTTCATAGCTGGAGTAGTTGTCTTTCGCACTCCAGAAATGCCATGCTTTTGACCAAACACGGCCATCAACTGCACTTCCGGAAGCATCTACCACGGTTATGTCGAAATACTCAATGTTACGACGTATATCTGCATTCGCATCGGGATAATAAAATTCAATATAATAATCCCCTGCTACAACAGGCTTAAATTCCAGGTATGGATATCCGCCCGGAAAAGGCCCCGCCACAGCCGAAGCGTATGAACTTATAAACCCTGAGCCTGATGCAGGGACCGAAGACTCCGGTGAAATATACCCCAAAGGTCCTTTGATCCTATATGAGAGATCCGACTGTACAGCATTTTCATCTAAAATTTTACCAAATCCAAACCTGATTACTTCTGATGGATCAGCTATAGAGATATTGAGCCTGAATTCAGGTGCTGCATCGTAAAAAGCGAAGTCATTCCTATATCTATTGATGCATAACTGCCCTTTTGTATCAGATGCCGGCATAATCTGTTTGGTGCCTTCGGAATAAACCAAAATGCCTGGCAGAATTACGAGGCATAGAGCAGCTACAAGACTTTTAAGAATTTCTTTCATATCAATATCGGCAGAACAAAGATACTTCTGTTATGATGATATCATACTACAAACCAGTCAAACTTTGAGTTAATAAAGCTGAAACTGACAAAACAAGAGCCCAGCGGGAAGTGCAGGTTTTCTGCGCTACTCCTACCAGGCTCTAATCCAAATTCCAAATTTATTTATACCCCTCATTATGAACACTCTTTACCGCACGTCCCGAAGGATCGTTCTGATTGCGGAATGATGCATCCCATGCCAGAGCCTCTGGTGTGCTGCATGCTACCGAAGGAACCGAAGGAACACACTGGGCAGCTGCATCTGAAGGAAAGTGTTCGGAGAATATTGAACGGTAATAATATTCTTCCTTTACCCTTGGTGGATTAATCGGGAAACGGAATTTGGCATTTACCAGTTGCTCGTCGCTTACCTGCGAAGCAGTAAGTTCCTTCAGCGTATCAATCCAGCTATAGCCAACACCGTCCGAAAACTGCTCTTTCTGACGCCATGCAATGCTCGCCGGCAAATAATCCTCAAAAGCTTTACGCAGAATCCATTTCTCCATTTTGCCATCCTTCGCCATTTTGTCTTCCGGATTCAGTCGCATAGCTACATCCATAAATTCCTTATCAAGGAAAGGCACACGACCTTCGACACCCCAGGCGGCAAGTGATTTATTGGCCCTCAGGCAGTCGTAAAGATGCAGTTTCGATAATTTCCTTACTGTTTCCTCATGAAATGATCGGGCATCAGGTGCTTTATGAAAATAGAGATACCCGCCGAAAATTTCATCAGCACCTTCGCCGGAGAGTACCATCTTAATTCCCATTGATTTAATAACCCGCGACATCAGGTACATGGGCGTTGAGGCACGGATTGTAGTTACATCATAGGTTTCGAGATGGTAAACCACATCGCGCAAGGCATCCAGCGCCTCCTGAATGGTGAATTCAATTTCGTGGTGCACGGAACCAATATGGTCGGCAACAACTCTTGCCGCTGCTAAGTCGGGCGAGCCTTTTAAACCAACTGCAAATGAATGCAGTTGCGGCCACCAGGCTTCTTTAAGATCGTTCGATTCAATGCGACGGGCGGCATATTTTTTTGCAATGGCTGAAATTACAGACGAATCAAGTCCGCCCGAAAGCAAAACTCCATATGGCACATCCGACATCATCTGGCGGTGAACGGCTTCTTCCAAAGCGATTCGCAATTCGTGGATACTGCTTTGGTTAGCTTTAACAGCCTCAAAATCCTCCCAATCACGTTTGTACCATTTACGCATTTCGCCATCTTTGCTGTAAAGATAATGTCCGGGTAAAAACTCTTCGATGCGGTTGCAGGTGCCCTCGAGTGCTTTAAGTTCCGAAGCCACATAAAAATTACCGAATTTATCCCAGCCCATATACAAAGGAATAACCCCGATTGAATCGCGGGCAATGAGGTAACAATCGTTTTCGGTATCGTACAAGGCAAAAGCAAAAATTCCGCTCAGGTCTTCAATGAAATTGATACCTTTTTCGCGGTACAGTGCAAGGATTACCTCGCAATCCGAATGTGTAAGGAACTCGTAGTTTTGTGACAGGTTTTTGCGGATATCCATATGATTGTATATCTCACCATTGACCGATAAAATCAGTTTTCCGTCTTTACTTTTCAGTGGTTGGCCTCCCGATTGCGGATCGACGATGGAAAGCCGCTCATGAGCCAGTATGGCTTTTTCACCGCAGTATATACCTGACCAGTCCGGTCCGCGGTGCCGCAATTTTTTCGACATCTCCAAAACCTGCAGCCTTAGATCCTGCGAAGCTGATTTTAATTCAAAAACTCCAACAATTCCACACATAAAATTTATTTTTTAAGTAAAACATCTCTTGAAACCCCAAAAAGGGGAAATAAAAAAGGCCTCCCGAACCGGAAAGCCTTACATATGATTTTTAAACACACTACAGCTTTCCTAATCCTTAACGGGATTATAATTATTGAAGTTATTAAAGTGTGTATTGGTATTAAACATTTCTCAGGTGTTGTGTTTCAATGGCAAAGATAAACTAAAAACTTTTACATTTTCAGAGAACGAATATTAATTTATGATTACGTTCTTCAATTTTCAGGTTCTGGTATCCGGAAATCATATAATAATCAAGTTTCCCGAAAGCAGGGCTCAGCTATTTATATTTGACTCGCACAAACAAATATGGAGCAGAAATATTTAGTGAAATTATCTCAACTGAAAATTAACGTTACAAAGAATTTTGCAGAATAAAACGGAAAATCCTGACACAACAGATTGCATCAGGATTTCTAATCAACGTATGAAATGGCTAGAAAGCCGGTAAGCAGGCTTAGATAATTTTTACCAGATAATAGTTCTTCTTCCCTTTTTGAGCAAGGATATACTTGTTGTTCAACAAAAAAGATGGAGTTAACGTCATTTCCTCAAGGGCTTTTTCCTTGTTTACCTGTACACCTCCATCTTTCAGCATCCTGCGGGCTTCGCCTTTAGAAGTGAAAATACCGGTTTTCTCCGAAAGGAAATCCACCATACTGATTCCGGCTTCCAGCTCTGTGCGGCTGATTTCACACTGGGGAACGCCTTCGAAAACACCCAGCAGTGTTTTTTCGTCGAGCTGACGAAGGGTTTCGGTTGTGCCTTTGCCAAACAATATTTCAGAAGCTTCAACGGCTTGATTATACTCGGCTTCACCATGTACTCGCAAGGTCAGGTCGCGGGCAATGGCTTTCTGCAAGGCACGAAGATGCGGTGCCTGCTCATGCTCAAGTTCCAGCGCCTCTATTTCCTGCTGGCTGAAGAGTGTAAAAATGCGTATGTATTTCTTTGAGTCCTCATCGCTGCAATTAAGCCAGAACTGGTAAAATGCATACGGTGAGGTTTTTTCGGGATCGAGCCAGATATTGCCTTTTTCGGTTTTGCCGAATTTCCCGCCATCTGCTTTTGTAATCAGCGGACAGGTTACGGCAAAAGCCTCGCCACCGGCTTTACGACGGATTAGCTCGGTTCCGGTTAGGATATTTCCCCACTGGTCGCTGCCACCCATCTGGATTTTGCAGTTTTTGTTTTCGTAAAGATGTAGAAAATCGTAACCCTGAACCAACTGGTAAGTGAATTCAGTAAACGAAAGACCAGTTTCCAGTCGTTTCTGCACCGAGTCCTTAGCCATCATATAATTAACCGTAAGGTGCTTGCCTACTTCGCGAAGAAATCTCAGAAACGAAAATTCCTTCATCCAGTCGTAGTTGTTAACAATCTCGGCATGGTTTGGTTTTGATGTGTCAAAATCAAGGAATTTAAGCAGCTGCTCTTTTATACAATCCTGGTTATGACGAAGCAATTCTTCACTTAACAGGTTGCGTTCCTCGCTTTTCCCAGAAGGATCACCGATCATGCCGGTAGCACCGCCAACCAAAGCCAGCGGTTTATGCCCTGCAAGCTGAAGGTGTTTCAGCATCATAATCGAAACCAGGTGGCCGATATGCAGGGAATCGGCAGTAGGATCGATGCCTACATATGCCGTGGTCATTTCTTTTTCAAGCTGCTCAGCAGTGCCGGGCGTTACATCATGTATCATCCCACGCCAGCGCAGTTCGTCAACAAAACTCATAAAATCAGTATTTGGTGGCAAAGTTAACAAAACAATTGATTGGCTTTGCTAGCGAAGTGTAACTATCAGCTCTGAGGACAAAAACAATATATCAATCCGGGAAAAACTACTTTGTAATATACTGTTTTGTAATATACTGTTTTGTATAGTTTTTATAATGTTGTTTATCAATGGTATAATGGTATATTTTGATTTTAAATCGCTACTGATTACCCTATATTCCGGAAGAAATATCAACAAAAATGCAGCCATAAAAGTTAAAAGCAACAGGGAATTGGCAAGTGTGTGATGCGATTAAAAAATTCATAGTTTTGCAGCATGATACTTGTAACCGGGGGAACCGGGTTGGTAGGCTCCTACCTCTTATTTGAACTGACACGAAAAGGCCACACGGTTCGGGCTTTATTGCGCCCCGGTAAAAAGGCATACGATACTAAAAAATTATTCAAATGCCTTTCGGCTGAAAACGAACACCTTATCGGCCTGGTTGAATGGGTTGAAGGCGATGTGCTTGATCCGTTTTCGCTTCAGCAAGCCATGCAGGGCATTGATTATGTATATCATTGTGCTGCGCTTGTTTCCTTTAACCCGCGACAGCTTGATGAAATGCTTGCTGTGAATATTGAAGGAACTTCGAACGTTGTGAATGCCTGCCTTGCCAACGGAATTAAGAAACTTTGCCATGTGAGTTCCATTGCTTCGCTGGGTCAGGCCGAAAAAGGCGAAATGATTGATGAAAATGCCAAATGGAAGACCTCCCGGATCAACAGTGGTTACGCTATTAGCAAATACGGAGGGGAACGGGAAGTATGGCGCGGGATAGAAGAAGGCCTGAATGCCGTAATTGTAAATCCTTCGGTTATTATAGGAGCAGGATGTCATCCAAGAGCCACTAACCAGCTTTTTCACAGCGTAAAAAACTTTATTCCTTTCTATTCTTTGGGAGTAAACGGGTATGTGGATGTTCGCGATGTTGCAGGTGCTATGGTTTTACTGATGGAAAGCGATATCAGCGGCGAACGTTTTGTACTGAACGCCGAAAACCTATCCCTTAAGGAATTCTTTATAAAAGTTGCTGATATTCTGGGCAAGCCTCATCCTCGTTTTGCAATAAATGCCTCGTTAATAACAGCAATAGCCTGGATAGACGAAATGCGCGCCCGCCTCACAAGATCAAGGCCACTTTTAACCCGCGAAAATGTGCGTGCTGCTATGTCGAAGTCATACTACTCAGCCAATAAATTCAGCTCTGCTTTCGACTATTCCTTTATTCCGATTACTGAAAGCCTTAAACGGGCACTAAACATTCTGGAAAAAACCAGAAAATAATTTCTGAAACATTTCTGAAACATTTTTAATCCTGCTCCAAACATCCGGTCTGAGAATTCATGTCCGGTTACCCTAAAATGAAGACTGCCGGATCTCTCCGGCAGTCTTTTTGCTGTGTAGTGGCAAAGGGAAGTAATACGAGCTGTATGAGTTCTTCTAAAAAACCTTTGACCTGTTAGTCAGAATCAAAAGTAATCTTAAAGCATTGCCGATCGAAACCGGATATTCATAATCCAAAGTTAACCAAAAACCACTTTACCAACTTTGTTCATTAGTTTATTGCCAACAAATGAAAAGGTAATAGACTTTAAACAAAAATAAATTAAACTTTCGCGGCACTATAATGTATAGTGTTGTTTTACAGCAAAATGGGTTTGATATTAAGCATTTATTTTTCTGACGGGTTTTTTCAGCATCTACATTTTCCGTTTAAGAACCAATTATATTTAGCCCTTTAAAGTTTAGTGTTATAGCTATCAATTACAAATTTCAATTTATGATTAATACGAAACACACAATTTTCATTGTTTGATAAAAAAAGCAATTCCTGCATCATGGCCTGATACCTGGCAAAATGGTCCTTTACATCATTTTATAAATGCAACAAACTGATGATGCTAATGATGTTAAGGTCAAATTGTGATAGATGAACTTTTTGCTAAAATATTCTACTTGAGTTCGATGGTTGTCTGCCCTATCTCACGGTCTTCGGTAAAAATATTAACAAAGTATTTGCCTTTTGAAAGTTCGGTACCATTAACCGGGCGTTCGAAATAAGTACACACATCGGCTGCATCACCTTCGTAATTAAGGGTTTCCATAGCTGAAAACTGAAGTGTTTGCCCAAGGAACTGGAATGTATATGCCGGCCCGCGTGTAAGGATAGAATTATCGGGACGGGCAATACGTACGAAAAACCGTTTGTAGCCTGAACTCACGAGTTTATTTTCGCTTACCGTAAAACAAATCTTTATTTTATCGGCTCTGGCTGCCTTATCGGTTTCCTTTTCTTTATCAACACCTTTTGATTTATATGCTACTGCGGTGATTTTATATGCTTTGAGAATGGCAGCACCCGTGATTTTTTCGTTCAGCACTTGCTTGTCCTTCGAGAGATCATTAGTTTTTTGCTGTTCAAGATTATAGTCAATCTTTATTTTTTCGTTTTCGGCTTTCAGTTTGCGGTTCACTGTAAAAAGCGAATCTATCTGCTGTTCGTAAACACGCGTAATCTGCTGTAATTGTGCAAGTTTACGTTTTACAACTGCCAGTTCAGATTTGGAACCCAACAGTTTTTTAATTTCGATGGCTTTTACATTAATTATACTATCTCTCTCCGAAAGTGAATTGCTGAGTTCGCCATACGACATTTTTACACGTTCGTGCTCGGCCAGCAGCGAATCCAGTTGTGCCTGCAATTCTGTTTTCACGTTTTCGGAACTCTTTTCCTGGGTAACAATCACATTTTTCTGATTTACAAGCATCCAGGCCATAACTGCAATAACAGCCAGTAAAATGCCGATAGAAATTTTATACGCCAATATGTTTACAGGTTTTGAATCCATAGTGATCAAGAGAATTTATTATTCAAAGGTAACGAAACATTATATTCAAAAACATGCTTTAGATTAATTTTTAGCCGGTTAATGAAAAGCGCCCCGGCATACAAATTGCAGGGACGCTTTTATAGGGATTAAAACCAAATATTAATGGCCTGACGGGCCGATCACTTTAAATTTATCCCCGGTTTCCTTAACCAGTTTACGGTAGAAATCGTCCCCGTATCCGGGTTGTTTTATTGCTGGAGCAATGTATTTATATCCTTCAGGAACAGCAACAGCTTCTTTAATATTTCCATCCATATATTTGGCAAACAGGAAGCCATAAAGCTTTTTCCATTCATAAACCGTATTGTTCCCTTGTGTTACCGAAAAGTCAGTAAGGAACTGAATAGCTTTAGCGGGATTTGTACGGTACATTTCGAGTGCTATTTTATCAATAGCAGGAACCATGGCAATATAGTTGTTTTCGAGTTCCGACTGCTTTTTCTGAATGTCAACTATCATATCGCTGTATCGTGTATAAGCAAAATTCGAAACCTGGTTAAACACCCAAAAAGCAGCATTATCATTGAATTCCATCATTGAACCGTTACCCACGGCAAATGTTTCGGGAACTTTGGTCATGCAGGTGTACATAGGTGTAAACACGTTTGAATAGGTATCATCTACTCCAAACCAGATAATTCCTCCAAGCGGACTTGGAACATACGGCCGCGACTGGGCAACAAATACGAAACCGGTTTGCTGGGTACTGATGGCTCTTTCGTTAAAATATTCCTTTCCATCAACTTTCCAGGTAAGAGGACGCCAGCGGACTATACAACTGTAGGCTCCGGCACCCATGTCTTTGGTCATATCCAGTTCCGTACCCTGGAAATAATCGCGCATCAGGCCAATTACTTCCTGAAGTGTGAGTTTATGGTCAGGTTTAATATACAAAGGCATGCGATTTTTGAGGTTCTCACCTTTTATATAATCGAGGTATTTGCCCATGTCTTTGTTCACTTTATTGAAACCGCTCCAAACACGGGCCTCACAGAAACGGGCGCCACCAAAGTCAATCGGGGCATAAATATCAGAGAAACTAAAATCTTTATCTTCCCCTTTAAAAAAACCTTTTTCGCGTGCAAAGCTGATCACGTCGGGCGAATAAAGGCAGTTTTCAGGATCGTTGAGCGGGAAAGTAGTGATACGTGCATGGTTGGCATGTCCCGAAATATAGCCATCAGGGATACGGACAGCAACCCAGGCAGCACCCTTATTATATTTAACGGTAATACGTCCTTTTTTATCTTTCACTTGAACAGGTTTGCCTTTCGCAACCATTTCCATGATCCAGACTTCATTGGGGTCGCTGATGGAGAAAGATTCACCTGAACTGGCATATCCATATTCGGCCATCAGAGAAGTGATTACCTGTATGGCTTCACGGGCAGTTTTGGAGCGCTGCAATGCAATATAAATAAGGCTGCCGTAATCCATAATAGCTGCAGTATCAATCAGCTCTTCACGTCCGCCAAAAGTGGTTTCGCCAATGGCAACCTGGTGTTCGTTCATGTTGCCGACAACATTGTAGGTCTGGGCAGCCTGTTTTATTTTTCCAAGAAATTTTCCGGTATCCCATTCGTAAACATCCAGCATTGCCCCGGCAGGATAAGTAGCAGCAGGCCAGTAGTATAATTCGCCGAACAATGTGTGCGAATCAGCCGAGTAACTGATCATACTTGAGCCATCAACGGTGGCTCCCTTTGTGACCAGGAAATTGGAACAGGCATTTACCCTGCTGCCCGAAAAGGCAAACACAAGGCTAAGCGCAAGCAGAAAAATTGTTTTTTTCATAGTGAAGTATTGAATGTTTAGTGATTATTCTCAGTCTGAAAATTGAAAATTTGAGGAGCCAAAAGTAGGGTAAAAGGTTGATACAAAACCAACTTTTATCTTCAATTTTAAGAAAATCACTGAAAAAATTTTATCCCCTGAAATGAGGCAAGCGAAATAATTCATGCAAAAGCAATCCAACTGGATAAACTTTGTGGAATTGAAGAATAAAAAATATTTGAATCAAGACCTTATCTTTTAAAAAGCCTGATGCAGGAATATCTTTGAATGGGTTTTATTCAATCATCCCCACTCCCACCGTTTCATTAGTTCCTTCATCTATAAAAATAACGGCGCCGGTAATACGGTTTTGGCTGTAAGAATCGAAAAGCAATGGCTTGGTCGTACGGATGGTAATCCTGGCAATATCATTCATTTTCACACCCAGATCATCCGTTATCTGTCCGATTGTATTGACATTAACCTTGTAATGAACTTCTTTCACCAGGCAGCGCACATCGCGGGTGGTATGTTTCAGCGCATATTTGCCATCTATCTGCAGAGGGCGCGGACTCATCCAGCAAACCATCATGGTAATATCCTGGCTCACCTGCGGACGATTGTCTTCTTTCACGATCATATCGCCCCGGCTGATGTCGATATCATCGGTAAGTTGCATGGTTACCGACATGGGCGGAAATGCCTGCTCCAATTGTCTATCCTGAAGTTCTATCGATTTAATGGTTGAGTGAAATCCTCCCGGAAGTATCATCACCTTGTCGCCGGTTTTGAAAATGCCGCCGTCGATGCGGCCAGCGTAGCCGCGGTAATCGTGGTATTCGTCGGAGATAGGCCTTATCACATACTGCACCGGGAAACGTGCATCGGTCAGGTTGTAATCGTGGTCGATGGGAAGGGTTTCGAGTACTTCGAGAAGTGTGCCGTTATTGTACCAGCTCATGTTAGTGGAAGGCTCAACAACATTATCTCCATGCAAAGCACTGATGGGAACGAAACGAAAGTCTTTTACATCAAGTTTAAGAGCGAAAGCGACAAATTTCTCCCTTATTTCTTCAAAAACTTCCTCGCTGTAACCAATAAGGTCCATTTTGTTGATACAAATAACGATATGTGGAATTTGAAGAAGCGTTGAAATATAGGTATGCCTGTAGGTTTGCTCAGTTATACCGTTGCGTGCATCAATAAGGATTAGTGCGGCATTAGCGGTGGAAGCACCGGTAACCATGTTGCGTGTATATTGAATATGACCCGGTGTATCGGCAATAATAAACTTACGTTTCGGAGTGGCAAAATAGCGGTAAGCCACGTCGATGGTAATTCCCTGTTCGCGCTCGGCACGAAGTCCGTCGGTAACCAGGGCCAGGTTGATATGCTCATTCCCGCGCTGAATGCTTGCCCGCTTTACAGCTTCGAGCTGATCCTCAAATATTGATTTACTGTCGTACAGAAGCCTTCCGATAAGTGTGCTCTTGCCATCATCAACACTGCCGGCTGTTGTAAATCGCAACAGCTCCATATTCAGGTATCCTTTGGATGAAAATTCGGTCATTGTTCTTTTATAGTTTAATTTTTTTGCGCTTCGCGTAGTTTTTGTTTCAGGGTTTCAAAGTTTCAGGGGTTTACACCCATACTTTAAATACTGCACATGGAACTGAGGTTTTCATAATCCTGATTTTAGTTTACAATTTGTGTAAACCTATTTCAGGACAAGACACCCCATCTCCCTATCTCCGTTTCTCCCCTTCTCCCCTTCTCCCCAACACCATTTCTCCCCAACACAATTTCTCCCCATCGCCTTGTCCCCCATTCCTCTTGTCATCTTTTTCTTCTAAAAATACCCTTCCTTCTTCCTGTCCTCCATCGCAGCTTCACTGCGCAGGTCGTCGGCCCGGCTGCCACGCTCGGTAACGCGGGTAGCAGCAATTTCGGAAATGATTTCTTCGAGTGAATTGGCGTTAGAAAGATTCAATCCGGTACAGGAAACATCGCCTATGGTACGGCAGCGAACCGTCTTTATTTCGAGTTTTTCGTTTGGTTTCAGTTTCATAAACGGGGCATTTGCCAGCCATACTCCATCGCGTAGAAATGCTTCACGCTGATGTGTGTAATAAATGCTGGGCATCGGAAGATTTTCTTTCAGTATATATTGCCATACATCCATTTCGGTCCAGTTGCTGATAGGGAATACCCTGAAATGCTCGCCTATCTGTTTGCGGCCATTAAAAATATTCCAGAGTTCCGGACGCTGGTTTTTAGGATCCCACTGCCCAAATTCATCGCGGTGCGAGAAGAAACGCTCTTTTGCACGTGCTTTTTCCTCATCGCGGCGTCCGCCACCCATACAGGCATCAAACTTGTATTTTTCAATGGTGTCGAGTAAGGTAACCGTTTGCAAAAGATTACGGCTGGCACTGTACCCCTTTTCTTCGACCACCCGGCCGGTATCAATTGATTCCTGAACGGAGCCAACAATAAGTTTTACACCAAGTTCCTTAACAAGGTTATCGCGGTAGTCGATGGTTTCCTGGAAATTATGCCCGGTATCGACATGCAGCAGCGGGAAAGGAATTTTTGCCGGCCAGAAAGCCTTTCGCGCAAGGTAAGTCATTACAATACTATCCTTGCCTCCCGAAAAAAGTATTGCAGGACGTTCGAATTGTGCTGCCACCTCGCGGATCACAAATATGGATTCGCTTTCGAGTTCATCAAGGTGTGAAAGATTGTAGTTGGTCATGCTTTTGTTATATATGTGTTCAAATATGTATTACAATTTATTACTGCGAATTGCAATCCTTTGTTAATCAATGATTTTACAAATTTTAACTCAAGCTCGTACTGGCTGATTGAACTTGCGCGTGCTTCATTTATGTTAATCTGAAGCCAGAATTACCTGAACCAGGTAGTTAGATACATTTACAACGCCTTGCAAAAGTACGCTTTATCTTTTTACCTTCATACTTAAAGCGCCGATAAAGGTTCTCTATTCGGCTTGTGGCAACAATCATTTTTGCCACTTATTACTGTATTCAAGAGCGGTGTTGGTAAAGTTCCCATAGCACTCATTAAAAAACAGAGAGAGGTGAAGATTGCAATATTTTAAAAAATCCTGAGATCCTACCGGAAATAATCTTGTATTCCTATTTCCAATTTATAGTTTCGAACAAATGCTGAATATCCGATTTTACATAGTCGATAACCGGGGCGAGGGAATCGTTGTTGGGAATTGCATCAAAATAAAGTGAGCCTCGCAAAAAATGCCTTGTGCTGTCGGTAAGATAGAACTGGTAAGGTGAAGCGGCACCCATCCCGTTGATTTCGTAAACCAGTCCGTACATTTTTCGGCCCGGATCATTGATGGCAATATTCCGGATTCCGCTGGCTTTTGCCATATGCTTGAGTGCGAGAGTTCGGGTGTCCTCAGTATATTTAACAAGCAGATTATTGTCCGTTAAGGGTTTATAGCTTATATGAATGCGTCCGTGAAAAACAGGCATTTCAATATTTATCCAGTTTTTTTCTAATGGCGAAAGCGGGTCGTTGGTAATCCGGGCATAAGCCGGATATTCGAATTTGTATGGATAAACAGAATCAAGCAGAATGTACTTTTTTTCAGGAAGTGCAATGCGAAAATAGCCTCGGGGTTTAGGTGTGAAATCGTTGCTGCACGAAGGTGTAACCAAAATGCCGATAATTCCGGTTAAAAGCAGAATGACAACAGCAGATAATTTGTATCGTTTTAAAAAAGAGGAAGAAATTTGAGTGAAATGCATCATGAAATGGTTAGGCTATTTAAAACTATGCTGATAATTGTTTATTGCCTGACAAGGCGCGGCATTTTAAAACTGAACTGTCTTCTTCCTTAGGCTTTCGGTGGTTTCAACACTTTTAATATGACTTAATACGGATCACCATCCACCAAAGGGGTTGAGATTTTTACTTTTTTTATTCTGCGTTTATCGGAGGCTTCTATGCGGAAAGTAAATTCGCCCAGGCTGTATGTTTCGCCCGTGGCAGGCATTTTACCTGCAAGTTCGAGTATAAGGCCGGCAAGTGATTCGCTTTCACCTTTTGCCTCATCGAAAATACGATCGTCGAGACCAAGTACGCGGCACATATCGTTGATAGTGGTTTTGCCTTCGAAAACATAAGTGTGATTATCAATACGCGAATAGAATACATTTTCGGCTTCAACATCAAATTCATCGTTTATCTCACCCACAATTTCCTCTATAATATCTTCGAGGGTAATGATACCAGAAGTTCCTCCGTATTCATCCACTACTACGGCCATATGAATTTTTTTCTCCTGGAATTGCTGCATCAGATCGTTGATAGGTTTGTTTTCGGGGATAAAAAACGGTGGCCTTACCAGTGATTCCCAGTTGAAGTCCTCGGATTCCGAAAGATGAGGCAGCAAATCCTTGATATACAAAATACCGGTTATGCTATCGGGAGTATCCTTATAGACTGGAATCCGCGAATAGCCTGATTCAATAATAATTTTTTGGACCTGACTAAACGAAAGTGTGTTTTCAACTGCCGTGATATCAACGCGGGGACTCATTATTTCACGGGCATTAATATCGCCGAAGCGGGTAATACTTTTCATGATTTTTCTGTCCTCGTCATCCACTTTTCCATCGTTCGTAATATCAATGGCATTGGAAATATCGTCGAGTGTAATATGATGACTATGTGCCTGACGCTTATCAATAAAGCGGGTAGATTTTACGAGCAGCAGGCTGAACGGATATAATATCCGCTCAAATATTATTAACGGTGTTGCCAGTATAGAAGCTATTTTTACAGGTTTGCGAGTGGCCACAACTTTGGGGAGGATTTCGCCAAGTAACAATAACAAGGAGGTAATTACTACTATCTGGAATAGAAAACCAAGCAGCGGGTTTGCAGAAAAATCGAGGTAATGATTCACCAGGAATGTTGAGATAATAACAATACCTACATTTACCAGATTGTTGGCTATCAACATAGTAGCTAACAACAATTTAGTGTTTTCAAGTAATTTTACAATCCGTTTATTTACAGAAGTCTTCGATGAGCGTATCTCGTTGAGCTGTGATGGCGACAAGGAAAAGAATGCTGTTTCGGACGCTGAGGCAGCAGCCGAACACAAAAGAAGAAGAAGTACGGTTATTAATCCAGCTATTAGACCAGCAGAAGAAGCCAGATCGGTAGTGGTAAAATTTAATAAAACAAATGCGCTTAACGCATCAGGTAGTGGGTCGGCCACGGTGTGAAGTAATTGATTTTAAGATGCAAAGATAGTAAAAGCATGAAAACAAAAGAGCGAACCTTGTCCGCTCCTTAGTTTTGTGTAAATTGTGTGGTTAAAATGGCAGATCATCATGGTCATTTTGCTGGGCTGCCGGCTCCGTGATTGGCGGAACAACAGGCTGAGCCGGATGACTATTTGAACTGTAGGGTTGGGCTTGGCTGTTGCCATCGCCTCCTTCTTTACGCCCACCTAATAAAACAAAGTTATCGGCCTGAATTTCAGTGATATATTTTTTTTGTCCTTCCTTGGTATCGTATGAGCGGGTGCGGATTTTCCCTTCAATATATATCTGACTTCCTTTGTGGAGAAACTGCTCGGCAATTTCGGCCAGGCCGCGCCACATCACAATGTTGTGCCATTCGGTATGCTGAACTTCATTGCCTTCCTTGTCGCGCGAATGCTCGGTGGTAGCCATCGAAAAAGTTGCTTTTTTATAGGTTTCAAATGTTTGAACTTCCGGATCTTTTCCCAGGTTCCCTACCAGAATTACTTTGTTGATTCCTCGTGCCATAATTATTGGATCTTAGATTTATTGTTTATACAAATGTACTTTAAATTGAAGTTTACGAGGTAAGTGTTGATAAAATTTCGACGTAATAACTTTTTCAAAGTTTAAAGTCTGACAATAGTATTGGAAATATTAACTTTTCCAAAGTTTTAAACTTTGGAAAAGTTCTTCTTTATAATATATAAGCCTGATAATAAGCAATTTGTCCATCCGGTCTTTTCTGATTTCTTTAAAATCTTCAGTTTAAACTGGCACTCCCTGAATTACAGTGCGGATAAACTTTGTCAGCAGTTTGCGAGGCTAACTTTTCCAAAGTTTAAAGTCTGACAATAGTATTGTAGATATTAACCTTTCCAAAGTTTTAAACTTTGGAAAAGTTCTTATTTATAATAAATTAGCCAGGTACCGGTCAATCAGCCTGGGAATAGGCAATTCCGCTATCCGGTCTTTTCTGATCTCAATTAAATC
>JBBSDG010000018.1:0-25589 GCA_038249635.1 Bacteroidales bacterium
ATAAAACAGCCAGTTGGATGTTGATATGGCCCATCAGAAACTCGCGGGCAGCTTCGCGCGGAACGCCACGGGCAATGATTTCCTCCATTCCTTCGCGAACCAGGTCGAGGCAGGACGACGAAAGGGTTTCGACCAACGCCGGCTCAAGCAGTGCCATTTGCTCCATGGTGATTTTAAAGGCTTTTGAGACCGGGGCATACATAGTTTTGGCTACCGATTCGCCAAGTTCATATTCGGTATCCGGTCCCTGCATCATTGCGCAAACAATGGTTTGTTTTGCCAAGCTTCCACCAAAGAAATCGGCCTGTGCTTCCGGTGTCGGTTCCCAGTTGAAAACCGAAGGATGCGAAGGATGTGCTATAAAATAGGAAACATCTTCGCGCAGGAATAACCTTCCGGCACGTGCAACGGCAGGATCGAGGGTCATTAGGATTGCTCCTTTTTTCATCTGAGGAATTATGGCAGCCGAAACTTTATTCAAAGCCACATCCGGAACTGCCAGAATCACTACATCAGCTTCAGGAACCACCAGTGCTCCATCGCTGATAAGAACTCCCAGGTCAGTGAGTTTTTCAATTCCTGCCTCGCTGATCTCAACGTATTTTGTTTCAAACTGCGAGTCTTTCAGGTTTCGGCTTAGTCTCATTCCCATTTTCCCGCCGGCGCCAATAAGTGCTATTTTTTTCATTTTGATGGTAGTTTAGTAATTATTAAATGATAGATTTTAAATACTTTATGCTTTCTTCTGCCCATTCTTTTTCTTTCTGAATGGTTTTCTCAATGTTTTCTTCCGGAGGTGTCCATTGTTCCAGAATGGCCGATTGGCAATTTGCTGAAACTTTTGAAACCAATTCAGCAACCGGCAACATTCCTTTTCCCAAGGGGCAACCTTCAATTACAAATCCCATTTTATGGAATACCCGATGGATTGAAAATTCCTTGACATGCAGGTTTCTGGTCAGCGGAGCAAGCAATCCGATGACGGTTTCCAAACCTTCGCCTGCACCCATTGAATTAACGGTATCCAGACAAATGGCTACATTTTTACTCCCTGATTTCTCAACTATTTCAACAAATTCGCGGGCTGGCAAACGGTCGTGGTTTTCAATAACAAGGATGATATTTAAGGCTTCCAACTCCGGAACGATTTCCTGAATGACAGTATGGATTTCGTCCAAACCCGGTTCGAAACCCGGCCCATCAATCACAAAGCGCAGAATGGGAGATTCCATAATCCGGGCTATTTCAAGATATTCCCGAAGTCGCTCTGTGGTCATCCACCGCGCACCGACTTCAATTTGAATTCCACGTTTTTCGGCAAATTGTTTGATATCCAATAATTCCAAAGCCGAAAAGTTTTCGAGCGGCAAATTATCTGCAATCTGAACGACTTTGACCTCAAGTTTAACGGCGGCTTCAATCAGGTCGAAAATGGTCATGGTTTTTTCGGGTTCACTCCCCGGAACCCCGATAGCCCAGGTATAGGTATAGCTGCTTATTCCTGCTTTCATACTTTAATTGTTGTGGATTTCGTGCTGCGTATTTCGGGTTTCGAAAACTGAATCGCGCAACACCTAACTCTTTCTTTGTTTACTGCAACTGACCACGGATCAATTTTTTGCTCCAGGTGCCGGATAATTCTTTGAGGCATCATCGAGAACCAAAATCCAGTCAGAACTCTCTCCAGGCTCGGGTGAAATAAATGATTTTGTACCGGTATCAGCAAATTTGCCGATCAATGTTGCTTTCCCGTTGCGGGGATTATACCACCAGGCATTTACTTCTTTGCCTTTAATTACATCCATCCTTACACTGAACTTACGGCCAACAGGAACATAAACCATGGCATAAGTGCCATTCTGATCGCGCGTGGCGCAAAACCGGTACGCTCCTGCACCAGGCACCGAGGTAGAAACATTGTCGGTTACAATTATAGTACTATCAGGAACCCTCGACAGGAAAGGACGGGATTCCATCAGTAAACGGCCGTATTTCATCTGCGAAGCTCCGGGCTGATTGATTGCTTCGTACCAGGGCATAAGCGGACGATTAATCGGGTTGCGGCCCGGCGCCCACATTTGCCAGACGGAATGGTGCCCGTAAGTATGTCCGCAGGCACCGATGAAAAGATCCCAGTACAAAGGCCGGCGTACATCAGCAGCTACCGAGTGCCCGTTTTCGTCGGGATTGAAATTAATCGGATGGTCTTCGTAGATGGGTTCACTATCAATTACCGGTTTCGCAGGTGTGCGATTGTAATCGTCGGCTGTCATGTGGTAACGTTCGGTATAGCTCAGGCTATGGCCATTCTGCCGCATATTGAAATCGAGCCAATCCTCGTTGTGGAAATATTGTGCAGATCCACTTCCTCCCGATGGATGCCATGATATTAAATGCGTACCACCATCACCTTCGCGCAGACCTTTAGCCATTTCACGGATTATCTGCTTTTGTATGTCGTTTTCCACCGGGCGGTCACCACCTAATATCCAGATGATGTTCGGGCTGTTTTTATACCTGTTTCCAAGAAACTGACCAAACACTTCGGCATTTTCAGGAGTAAAAATTTCAGGGCCCTCGCCCCATTTTTTATTCCATTTATCTCCCCAGGTTGGCAACAATCCGATGAAAATACCTTTTTCTTCCGCTTTTTTGATAACCCAATCTACGTGCGCGAAGTACTTTTCGTTTGGTTTAAGAGGATCATTGTCAATTAATGGCTTTTCACCTTCAACGTTTGGCGTATTCAGCCCGTCTAATTCAGCCAGCGCTACGGCCTGTATCACGTTGAAGCCATTCTGACGGCGGTTTTCGAGGTATTTTTCGGTTTCTTCTTTATTCAGCCGGTGAAATAATTCCCACCCGGTATCACCTAAGTAAAAGAAAGGCGTTCCGTCTTCGAAAACAAGGAAGCGTTTATTTTCGGAAACTTTGAGTTTTCCGTGTTTGAAATCGACCGAAGGGCCGTTCCAGGCTATCTCCTGTGCCTGCAAAGCAATATTGATTGCAACTAATAAAAGGATCAGAAGGAGCTTCTTCATTTCAGCAGTTTTATGCGAATCTTGAATAAACAATAAATCCCAGACCAACAAGGTAGCAAACGAACATCAGGGAAAGCAGCCGGTTCGTTCCTTTTGGTGCGTTGGCAAATTCTTTCCATACAAAAATCCCCCAGATGGCAGCTACAACGGGTGCTGAATTGCTTAAGCCATAGGAAATAGCAGGGCTTGCAGCATTTACAGACATAAAGCTCACTGAATTGCCCAGGCACCAGATGGCGCCGCCTAACATTCCTAAAAGGTGAATTCGGGATGTTCCTTTGAAATATGCTTTCATGCTGACTTTTTCGCCTTCAATTGGTTTTGCCATAAAAAACGGGTTCAGCAGTATGGTGCACAAAAATGCTCCAAGGGAGAAAAATACTACCGCAGTGTAAGAACTGATTTTTCCGGCATCGGCCGGTGAGAAATCGGTTGCCAGGGCGGCGGCGACAAAACGGTAAAAGAATGCAATACACAAACCGGCAAGAACCGAAAGTACAATGCCTTTCAAGGTTGGTTTTTTCTGATGAGCCGCCAGCTTTTTATACGATTGCATGCTCAATAAAATAGCTACAATAATAAACGCAGTGCCGCCAAACAGATACAGCGGGTTCCCTTCAGGTTTTGCAATGTAATTTATCAGAATTCCAAGTACCCATCCTATCCCACCGCCTATAGGAAATGCAACCGACATGCCCGCAATGGAAATAGCAGCAACTAATAACAATGTTCCGAGGTTCCAAACGGCACCTCCAATGGCGGCTGAAAGCAGGTTGCTGCTGTCGGCCTGGGCCAGATCAGGAAGAAAACTTCGTCCGGCGTTTCCAAAGCTTCCGAAAGTAAAGGCCATAAGCAACGAAAAGAAAACGATGCCAATGGAAAAATCCCAGTAGAAAAGTTCAAACCTCCAGGATTTACCCGCGAGGTTTTGCGTGTTTTGCCACGAGCCCCAGCAAATCATAGCCAGAGCGCATAAAATTACTGCCAGTGTGTAGTTTTGGACAAGTACCATTGTTCTGTTTTTTTGGATTAATTTTTAAATATTGATTTAAATTATTATGCTTCTCGAAGTGTTATGCTTTGTAATATGTTGCTTAAATTTAATTATTTGCACGAGGTAGAGAAATTCTTTTGCCGGTGGGTTATAATTGCTGTTACAGATAGAAAGCGAAGATAAGTAATACAGCATGTGCATCGGTTGCTCAGGT
Source organism: Bacteroidales bacterium (assembly GCA_038249635.1). Classification (GTDB taxonomy): domain Bacteria; phylum Bacteroidota; class Bacteroidia; order Bacteroidales; family UBA4417; genus UBA4417. Next base: position 4,250 of record JBBSDG010000018.1, read on the forward strand.
TCATTTGTACCTGCTTCCCGCAACATTTATAAAGGAAAAATTAAATTTCAGAATTCCGTCCGGCATCAGCATTTTTTCAGAAAAAGTTAAAGATACCGTTAATCCGGGACAGAAGTGAATGATCAGCTCCCATATAACGCTGAACTTCATCTCATAGGAAATGTATCTGATCTCATCAAATGTATAAGGAGCATTGCCTGGGAGGCTTATGAATCTGGTACAATTATCTTTTTTTTGTGCTTTTCCATCAAAGGAAAAGCACGAAGAGATAAACACTAAATCAATTTCCGAATTAGCTCATGGCCCGTTCAGGATGCCTTATCTTTTCCGGCACATCAAAATATATTACAACCGAAATTATTGCCAGGTTTTTGTCAAAGAAAATAACTACCTTGCTACCTGCCTCATTTCTGTGGCTGCACCCGAATGTGCATTGCTGTATGCTGAACCCCGAATAAATTTAAATTTTATGGTACTTGGAATTGATATTGGCGGAACTGCCATCAAAGCAGGCCTGGTTAATGCAAATGGAAGCATTACGGCTAAATTGCAAATTGAAGTTACGGAGCTCCGCAAGGGTAATTTTATTGCGAATTTCACAAACTGGTTAAAGCCTGTAATTAGCGAAAATGGAATTACTGCTGTCGGAGTGGGTGTTCCCGGACTGGTATCTGCAAATTCTGATGTTATTTCAGTCGCGCCAAATATTCCCGAGATCGAAGGCGGCAATTTTATTGAAACGCTTCAATACTCGTTTCCCGGGGTCACATTTCGTTTTGCCAACGATGCCAACGCTGCAGCATGTGGTACATATTTATTTTGCAACGAAAAAAAGCTGCAAACCTTTGGCTATATTACCCTCGGCACCGGTATAGGCAGTGCCGTAATTCTGAACGGGAAACTTTATACAGGGCAAAATGGTAACGGCCCCGAACTGGGAATGTTGCAGGTTTTTGGAGACAAAATCGTTGAAGATGTTTGTGCCAGGGACGGAATCATCCGAATTGCTTCAGAAATTTATGGCCAAAAGTCAAATGAATCTACCCTGGGTGGCCTTTCAACTTTTGATATATACAATGCTGCGCAAACCGGTGATTCAAGGGCAATTGAAGTGTTTAACCAGACCGGACTTTTGCTCGGAGAATCCTTATGCCTGTTTATTCAGCTTTTCGATATTTCTACAATTTATATCGGTGGTGGTATAGCTCCGGCATATGAGTTTATGGAGAAATCGGTAAATGAGGTAATTCACGCCAGGTTATCAGCTTATTATTTTGATAATTTATCCATTAAACCTACATCCTTGGGTAACGATGCCGGAATACTGGGAGCTGCTGCGCTGATTGATACGATCTGATTTGCAGCCTGTATATGAATTATAGATTCTCAATTATATCCCGGGTATTATGAAAGGGTAATTGATTTGCCTTGATAATGTATACTTGCCTTAAGCTGAATTAAAGTGTTTAAAGCAGATCCTTAGCAGGGGAATATGAATCATTTATTCTAAATCAAAGAAGGTGTAGTCTGTTTCTGAGAAGAATTGTTGAAATCCAGCTCCTGGATGAATTTCCTTCCGGTTGATTTACGAATAATCAATTCGGGTTCAATAATCCTGTTATATTCAAGATCAGTTTTTTTTGCGATTTTTGAAATTAATATTTCCATGGTTGTTTTGGCGATTTCCTGTAAATTCTGTCGCACCGTTGTTAAAGGGATTTCTGACAGGTAAGAGTATAGGATATCGTCGTATCCGGCAATTGAAATATCTCCGGGTATGGAAAAGCCTAGTTCAAGAGCAGCCTGTTTTGCACCTAATGCCAGCATATCATTAATAGCAATAATAGCAGAAGGCTTTGATTCACTTAATATACGTTTGGTAGTTGCATAACCCGAATTAAAGTCAGTGCGTTTGCATCGCTGTATTGCCTTATCGTTTACCGGGATTCCGGCTTCATTTAAAGCTCTTTTATATCCGTTTATTCTTAATTCACTAAAAGCGATTTCAACGAATTCACTGGTCAGGAGCCATATATCCCTGTGACCAAGGTCGATAAGGTATTTGGTAATCTGGTAACTTCCTTTTTCGAGGTCAGTATAAACACAGTTTCCTTCGTAACCCGGATAAAATGATGTGGAAAAAATGTAAGGTATCTGATGGTCTTTCAGTGAATCGAGGTATGGAATTTCATTTCTCGGATTAAAGGTTGGCACAATTACAATCCCATCCACTCTTTTGCTTATCAGATTATAAAGTATTTTGTCTTCTTTCGCAGGGTTCTCGTCCGAAATGGAAAGAATAAGGCTATAATCTGCTTCTTTTGCGTAAAAATCCATGTACTTGGTAAGGCTTCCGAAAAAAGGATTCTCAATATCAGGTACAACCAAACCAATATTTTTAGTGCTTTTATTTGTCAGCCCCCTTGCAATATTACTAGGCACATAGTTTAACCGCTTCGCTGCTTCAAGTACCTTTTTCTGCGTATTCTTATTAATGCCAATCCTGTTATTCATTGCCATCGATGCTGTGGCTTCTGATACACCTGCCAACTTCGCCACATCCTTGAGTTTGTTCATGAGTTTAGTAATTTGAATACAAAAGTAATATAATTATTCAAATATTTTATTTTTTAAGATGCATCATGTTATAAATATAGTATATTTGAAGCGGTTTAAATAATTCAATTACTAACTCCTAAAAAAATGATGATTATGAAAAAACTTTTTCTCTTTTGTGTGATTTTCCTCTTTTGTGGATTTTCACTTTATGCAGCTGACGGCTGGATTACTTCCGCAGCAAAAGATAGTGCCACCACTAACCCAAGCTGGAAATTGAACTTTATCCAAGGCTCAGAAGCTGATATTTGGGACGAAATGTGGATCTGGACACCCGACAAAGGTGTTGAATTTACCTTTACCGGAACACAAGTACGTATAAAAGGTTATCCTAATGATTCTACCGATAGCGAGCACCTGCCGGATGGAAGTGCTAACACTGTTCAACTTTATATAGACAATGTATTGGTTAAAGACCATTATAAAGGATGGCTGACAAATACAGCCGGAAGTGCAGGTAATCAATTAATTTGGACATCCGATGTTCTGGCCGAAGGCACACACACCGTTAAATTGGTGTTGAACGACAAAATTACTGCTTTGAAAACCGAAATTGGTATTAATTCATTCGAGTATGTTAAACCTGTTGTTCAGAATTGGGTTAATTCATCTGCATTAACCGCTGCCACTGACCCAAGCTGGAAATTGAACTTTATCCAAGGCTCAGAAGCTGATATTTGGGACGAAATGTGGATTTGGACACCCGACAAAGGTGTTGAATTTACCTTTACCGGAACACAAGTACGTATAAAAGGTTATCCTAATGATTCTACCGATAGCGAGCACCTGCCGGATGGAAGCGCTAACACTGTTCAACTTTATATAGACAATGTATTGGTTAAAGACCACTATAAAGGATGGCTTACAAATACAGCCGGAAGTGCAGGTAATCAATTAATTTGGACATCCGATGTTCTGGCCGAAGGCACACACACCGTTAAATTGGTGTTGAACGACAAAATTACTGCTGAGAAAACCGAAATTGGTATTAATTCATTCGAGTATGTTGCACCTGTTGTTACTCCTACCCCCGAATTGGTTTTATATGCCAGCGCAGAAGGTGTTGACTGGGGCGAAACCGTAGATAAACTTGTTGATGGTGACTTGAATACTAAATGGGGTGCACCTGGAGCTATGCCTGTATGGGTTGTGTTTAAATATAAAACATCCAAAACATGGAATAAGTATTCGCTTACTTCGGGCAAAGATGACCCCACCCGCGATTTTAAAGACTGGACGCTCCAATGCTCAAACGATAGCATCACTTGGGTAACCTTAGACACTCAAACAGGTCATGCTCCTTGGGATGCAAGAAACAGTACCCTCGATTTTGTCTTTAGCAACACAGTAGCTTTTACCTATTACAGGTTTAATATTACTTCAAACAATGGCAATGGAGGTTACACCCAACTTTCGGAAATTACATTTTCGAATGGCACGGTAGTCGAAACAGCCCCTGATGCAGCAACCGGCCTGCTTGCAACAGCATTGAGTGCAACGGAAATAGAGTTGAATTGGGATGTAACACCCAAAGCTGTTGGTTATACGGTTTGGAGCAGAGTAGGCGCTGCTGGTACCTGGACTCAATACCCTGATATCGAGAGTGGTGATATATCCACATTTAAAGCTACTGACCTTACTCCGGCAACTGAATACTTCTTTAAGGTAGTTGCATGGAATAATACCGGCGATGCACCGGAATCGGCCGAGGTTTCAGCTACAACTCAAGTTGTTACTACCCCCGACTTGGCTTTATATGCCAGCTCAGAAGGTTTCGACTGGAACGAAACCGTAGATAAACTTGTTGATGGTGACCTGAATACTAAATGGGGTGCACCTGGAGCTATGCCTGTATGGGTTGTGTTTAAATATAATACAGCCAAAGCATGGAATAAGTACTCGCTTACTTCGGGCAACGATGCTCCCACCCGCGATTTTAAAGACTGGACGCTGGAAGGCTCAAACGATAGTCTCACCTGGTTAGTCTTAGATACGCAAACAGGTCATGCTCAGTGGGATGCACGAAATAGTACTCTCGATTTTGTCTTTAGCAACACAGTAGCTTATACCTATTACAGGTTCAATATTACTGCAAATAACGGTTTTAATGGTTATACCCAACTTTCGGAGATACAATTTTCTTATAGCCCGTCAACCGGAATTACAAAAAACATAGTAAGTAAAGATTTTTCGATTTATCCAAACCCTGCAACAAATGGTTCATTTAAGATAACTACCACAGCTGCTTTTACAACGGGAATAATTACCATTACCGACCTGAGTGGTAAAACTGTTTTAACAACCACAATAGATCGGAATACTTCCGCGGTTAACATTATGAAACTACCCGGTGGTTTTTACAATGTTACCTTATCAACTATGAATAAAAACTTAAGTCAAAAACTTATTGTAAAGTAATAATTCAGGTTAATTTTAAGTACATAAAAGAGCATGGGAATTGGTTCCTGTGCTCTTTTTTTTTATTTTTCCTGCCCTTTTTGCTTGATCAAAAAGTACCCAAAAATCAAGGCTCTATAACAATGCTGGCGTTTCTAAGCCAGAGGTATCTCCTCGCAATACAAGGCATGGAAAAGCACAACAAATCTTTACAGTTTGCCTTGCTTGTGTATTGCTACGCACATGCCATTCGCTCATACCTCCGGCTAAGAATCGCAGGCGCATTTTTATAAGGCCGTTCCCTTCTAAGAAAGCTTCCTCTTATGGCAACATAGCGGAACATCGGTTTGGCTTTTTACGGTAATTTTCAGGGTGTAGGGACCGGCCTAATAGAAATTTCACAACAGATGTTGATGAAGGTAAACAGTGCTGGCATGTGCGTAGCAAAACACAACTTCACTTGCTGTCAAGTATCACTTCAACTCTATCAGGCCTTTCCCGATAGCTATCGGGATTGCAAGCCTCACCGAGTCGTACATCTGTGTGAAAATTCTATTAAGCCTTGACCTTTTGTTTCTTTTGGGTCAAGCCAAAAGAAACAAAAAAATAGCAAAGGTTTTAAATTGTATTTGTACAATCCAGTACATCAAAATAGAATAGCCTAATACTGTGGAATACCTGATTTAATTATTGAAAGTATAATTTCTTTTAATTTTCGAACCCTCATCAATGTTTAAAATATAAAAAACAAAAATAAATATTCAGATTTATTAAGTGTTTAACATTCTAGTTAACAATTTATTTATACATTTGAAGCGGTTTAAATAAATCCCTATATGAAAAATAATCTTTTAGCATGCGCTTTGATTGGATTGCTTCTTAACATCGGTGTTCAGGTAAGTATGGCCCAGAACCGCAGTTCACTGAATCCGGAACAAATTACCGCACTAAAAAATGTAAGAAATGATCTTTCCGACCATCTTACAAAGGAATTAATTCCTTTCTGGACAAAAAACAGTATTGACAAAAAATATGGCGGATACTTCACCTGCTTTGACAAAGACGGGCAGTTATATGCGCCCGACTCGAGTAAATACCTGAATACCCAGGCACGTTTGATCTGGTCGTTTTCGACATTTTACAAAATGTACCCGGAAAATAAGAGTTATCTGCAAGCAGCCAAACAAGGTGTTGATTTTTTTATTGACCATTTCTGGGATAAGAAAAACGCCGGCTGGTACTGGAAAGTAGCACGTAATGGCGACTTTGTGGACAATGGCAAAGTGGTATATGGCCAATCTTTTGCCATTTATGCCCTTACCGAGTACTATATGGCAACCGGCGACCAGCGTGGTTTGGATTACGCCGAAAAAACATTTGAAACACTTCAAAAATATGCGGCTGATGTTGCCCGTGGCGGGTATTACGAGAACCTCGAAAACGATTGGTCGCTCTCTGCACCTGGCTTCTGCGCCGGCGACAGGAAATCGCTCGACATTCACATGCATATGATTGAATGTTATACCAATTTATATAAAGCAACCAAAGATGATGTGCACAAACGCCGTCTCGAAGAGGTGATCTTAGTGCTTAAAAGCCATATGATAAATAAAGTTACCGGCTGCGGCATGAACCAGTTCGATTTGAGCTTTAATCCTATTCCTGCAATAGCCATTCGCCGTACTTACAACGCCGAACGCGAAGGGAAACTGGTGGAAACCCCAACCAATACCACCTCGTACGGTCATAACCTCGAATTACTCTGGCTGATGTCGTGGGCAAACCAAACTATGGAAAAACCCGACACAACCGACATTTCAATATTCAGACGACTGGCCGACCATTCGCTGAAATACGGACTCGATTATGAATTTGGTGGCGTTTATCGCGATGGTCCTCAAGATGGCCCGGCCTTAATAAAAGACAAAGAATTCTGGCAAAATTCCGAGGCCATGGTAGGTTATCTGGAAATATACCGAATTACCAAAGACCCTAAATATTTAGAGGCCTTTAACCTGGTTTGGAAGTTTGTAAACACCAAAATGATTAACCACAAGGTTGGCGAATGGACCATATTGCTTACCCGCGAAGGCAAACCAATCGACCCTAACGTTGCCAGTGTCTGGAAAGTATCGTACCATAGCGGCAGAGCGGTTATTGAATCGATTAACCGGATTGACCGGATATTAAAAGAAATGAAATAAATCTAAATTTTATAAAAATGAAAAACCTAATACTAACAATCTTTGTGATATGTTTATGCCAGTTTTCGCAGGCGCAAACGCTCCCGGGAAAATTCCACTCAAGCTGGATTGGAAATACTTTTGGCGGGAAAAACAGTTCAACTGGTAGTGCCAACGCTGCCGACCCTGCCGATAAATGGGTGCAGGACTATATTGACTGTATGACAGTAACAGAAGATGGAACATGCTTTACAACCAGCGATTGGGATGAAGCCCACCGGGAGTATGGAATTTATAAAAATGGCGATGTATTAGGAAATAAAAATCAAATCCTGAATTGTGGCATTGCCGGAGTTTTCAGCATTAGTGGAACTACCATTGTTGGAAATGGAAAAACCATCACTAATGTGGAGAAACCTACCGCGATTGCCATGGGACGCGGCATATATGATGGCAAGCTGCTTGTTTCCGATAATGGCAAACGAAAACAAATATTAATTTACGATGTATCGGGTACTCCTGTAATTGTTGAAACGCTCGGCGTTGAAGGGGGTATTACTGCCGATTTTACACCAACTTATGATTTCCCGGCAGCCATTAACGCACCTGTTTATCCTGCTAAAAACTATCCTCCGGGCTATTACCATCCTTTAAAATTATGGGGCATAACAGGAGTAGGTTGCGATGCCTTGGGGCGTATTTTTGTTAGCACCAGCGAATTGGGTTCAGCAATTCGCTGCTTCAAGAAAGTTGATAACAACTGGATTCTGGATTGGCGTGTTGAAAATTATTTCTTTGTTGACCAGATTGGTTATGATGAAAAAACAGATGCTGTTGATATTTATGGAGTTCAGGAACATATTCGTCTCGATTTTAGCAAAAACACCCCAGGTCAGGAATGGTCAATTGTTGGTTATACGTTAGATTCATACAACTATCCCGAAGATCCCCGCGGTATTGCAGACATAAAGGCTGGTCACGAACATGGGTTAACTTCAATTGAATCGCGCGAAATTAACGGAACACGTTACTTATGGTCGCAGGGTATGACATGCCAACCACCTGTAATTTTGAAGTTTAAGCCAAATACCGATATTGCTGTGCCATGTGGCATGTTTTTCCCACGCGATCATCGTATTTACGACCTGCCAATAACATATTGGTGGCCTCCACAAAGACCCAGTACCAATCAGGGTGGAACTATGTACTGGAGCGACCTTAACAACGATGGGAAATACCAAAGCAATGAGTATTCAATGCTAAAAAATAATTTCGATGGTGGCGACTTCTATATCGATAAATCGGGTAACTTATGGCAAGGAAGAAATCCCATTAAAGTTTGGAAACCCACTTTCGCAGCCAATGGCAATATCGTATATTCCGATAACAATATTGAAGAAATTGCTATTGAAGGCGTTACAAGTATTGGCAAGCTTAAATTTCAGGAAGAGTATGATCGTCTGGTGATTTTAACCACAGCTTGTAGAAATATAAATGGGGGCAAAATGTATATTATTGATAACTGGTCGGCGGGAAACCGCACTGCCCGTTATGTGGCTGATTTGAAAGGCCCAAACCAAAGTGCCTGGACTGTAGCCGGCGATTATGCATTCGAAGCTGGATATGAAACAAAAGCAACTGTATGGGTTACCGATTTGAACAACGGAAAGCTTATTGGCAAAATGATTCCTGATGCTTCGTGTGGTGGTGTAGAACGCACAGGCTGGGTTGATATCAGTTCGGGGATAAAAGCGTATAAAAGAAAATCAACCGGCGAACATCTTGTGTTTGTTGAGGATGATTACCTTTCTAGAGTGATTCTCTATCGGTGGTGTCCTACAGGCGATTGCACAGAATCGGATATGAAGGTTAAACTTACGGCCCCCGAAAATGGCAGGTTGTATATTAATAACTTTCCGCTTACCCTAAAAGCTGAAGTAACTAAAGATACCTCCGAAATCAGTAAAGTCGAATTCTTTATCAACGACACGCTTATCGGGCAATCGATTAGTGCACCATACCAGACAAACTGGGAAAACCCTTATTTGGGTTACAGCAAAGCAACGGCAAGCGCAACTTCAACCAAAGGCGTAAAAGTATTTAGCGCTTCTTCAATTTTCAGAATGTCCGACGGTTCGCCCGAAGTTCTGTTAAATCTTAGTAGAAGAATTTATTCTGTCATGGATAGTGTAGTTATTAAGCCGGTTATAAAAACCATTGATAATGCAATTATTGATTCAGTAGTATTTTACATGGGCGATTCGGTTTTATTTACCGATAAATCGCCCGACTATTCTTTTACCTGGAAAAACCTGCCATCAGGAACATGGAACATAAAAATTAAAGCTATTGATATGGCAGGGAAAATTGGTTGGTCAGAAACGATCCCGATAGTTGTTTCTGCCTGGGGCGTAGTGGATAATAATGATCTGGGCTGGACATGGAGTGGTTATGATTTTGATGCATGCGGTACCTGTTATAATGGTTCGGCACATTCTACAAATATTAAAGGTAGCTATGCATTGTTTACATTCACAGGCACAGATTTGGAAGCCTATTGCGAAACCTTTGGTGATGGCGGAGACGTGGAAATATTCATTGACGGTGTGTCGAAAGGTTCTTTTTCGCAAAGCGTTGCCCCTTATGGTGGTGCAAAAATATTTGCCAAAATAACAGGCCTGACAAATACTGTTCATGCTGCTAAATTTGTTTCTTCAAGCGCAAGTTGGACTGGAATCGATTATATCCGGATTGCTGTTAACCCTGCCGGAACCACTCAAATCTCAGCCATACAAAAATATGATTTGGTACAAATATATCCAAATCCACTTTTTGGAGGTGAGCTCACTATTAAAACAGCATTGAAGGGGAATAAAAATGTTCGAATTACCGACATCACCGGAAAAACAGTGTATTCAAATACATTTGCCGGCTCTGAATTAAAAATCAATAAACTTAGCTTAAATTCAGGATTGTATATAATTATTATCCATAACAATAACGAAATTTTAAACGTTAAACTAGTGGTTAAATAATTAATTCTTACTTACCTGAATCCAATAACCTGAACGTATGAAGCAGATCTGTTGCCTATTTATAGGCTTATTTACCACAGTCAATTTGGTTTATTCACAAAATCAACAAGATGAATTGCCAATCAAAACCATCGAATTGGTGCACCATACGCACACCGACATTGGATATACCGACAACCCGATCATTGTAAACGATTTGCACAAAAGGTACATCGACATTGCCCTCGATGCAATAATGGCAACTATTGACGGTCCGGAGGATCAAAAATTCTATTGGACAGCCGAAGCCATAGAACCGGTTTATGCCTGGTGGCAGGAAGCATCGCCCGAAAGAAGGGCGCTATTTCTTAAAGCTCTAAAATCGAAACAGTTAGATGTTAATGCCTTGCCATTTACTATTGTGCCATTTACAAACGAACGGCAGAACAATGTTATGGCCAATTGGATTCCGGAGAGGTTATGGAAACAGCTAAACCCAACATTCGGATTAATGAATGATGTGAATGGCTTTTCCAGGTCGCTTGCGCTTAGTCTACTCGATAAAAACATTAACCGTATCTGGTTAAGTATAAATTTAGAATGGGGCGGAAGTCCGTTTAAACAACCTTATGCCTTTTGGTGGAAAATGCCCGATGGACGAAAGTCGTTGGTTTGGCTAAATACCCCCTATTGGATAGGATACGAACTTTTTAATGAAGGCGTTTGGGTGCGTGGCTGGGAGCAGGCAAGTTCAACTCAATTTCGTCTTCCCCGCAAAGGCGATATACTCACAGCCGACGACAGTTCGGTTTATAAAGCACATGAAGTATGTGTCAAAACGCTTCAAAAACTTGTAAAGGAAGGATATCCGTTCGATTTCATAGCGTATTCCATTACAAACCAATGGCGTATCGACAATGACGGGCCAATGCCCCACTTAGTCGATTTTGTTAACAAATGGAATAAATTAGGTTTAAAACCAGCCATCCATTTAACCACCGTTTCGGGTGCATTAGATTTTATTGAAAAAAGAATTGGCAATGTTATCCCTACGTATGAAGGCGAATTTACCGATGGGTGGTCATTTGGCGGATCGGCAGCTCCTCGTGAAATGGCAGCCGCCCGAATGGCCGATAATTATATACATGCCGTTAAGTCGCCAATTTGGGGAGGAAACGACAGCATTATAAATCGGAATGTTTATGAAATGGACAAGGAATTATGCCTTTTCGCAGAACATACATTTGCTGCCAATCAATCGGCCAATCGTCCTTACGATTTTTATAACCAGGGACACATTGCCGAAAAAAATATTTTAGCCTATCGCCCCTATGAGAAAGCAAAATGGGTACTTGCCCAACGTACCCGAAATCTACTAACCAATGAATCAGAAGGCTTATACATTATCAATACCGGCGAAACGCCTTATACTGGTTGGATTATGCTTAATGCAGATTGTTTTAGGGGATTACCTTTCAAATCTGTCATTAATACCGAAAATAATAAAAAAGCACCTTTGTTTTTCGAAGACAATTCAGGTTATATGTTCCCAACTGAAACTGCAAAATTTTGGGTAGAACAGTTGCCTGCCAGCAAGATAACCCGGTTTATGCCAGGTCTTGATTCCATTCCTGCAGAAAAAGCCATTACAATGCCCGATATAAAAACCAACAATAATGGTTGGCCGGTATCGGCACAGTGGAAAGGAATGGATAAGCCATTGTTTGTAGGCGAAATGGCAGGTTTTTCATCACTTGAGTCAAAGGTAGGCCGCGAATTGCAATCAAAATGCTGGACTGAAACCAATGCTGAACTACGTGCAAAAAAGGTAAAAGAAAATACCAAAGAACTTTGGGCCACGGCCATTGAAAAAACAAAGGTTACTGAATCGGCTTACTCAATTATTTACGAACAAAAAGTTGCACACCCTCGTCTAAATTGGGCTGTCAGGAAATTGGAAATTTGGAAAAATGAACCCCGTACCCAAATAACATTTAAGATAGATAGAATCTCATCTAATAATCCTGAAATTTTTTATTTAACGTTTGCAATGCCAAAGACTGATGCTTTCCCCACAGTTAGTAATGGCGGCGTTGAGTTTATGCCTTACAAAGGACAAATTCCGGGTTCTAGCACCGATCAATTTGCTATTGATGGCTGGGTAAATTACGCATCCAAAGCTGGCAGTTGGGTTTGGTCGAGTCGCGACATGCCAAATATTTCATTTGGTTCGCAGCAATTTGCCGTAAAAAGCGCAACACCGCCTGCCAACATGAACATAATAGCAGCAATGATTTACAACAACTTGTGGCACGTGAACTATCAGGACAACTATCCGGGTGAAATGACCTTCCAGTTCGATTTGTTTTGGAAAAATAAAGGGTTGTATAAGAACGAGGTATCAAAAATAGTTCAGACTTATTATTTGCCCCCTACTATTATGGTAAACCCTGCCACCAGAGAAAATCCGATTATTTACAAAAGAATGAATGCGATAAAGTAGTAGAAAATTAAATTTGTTAAACATGAAAAACTATATAACCATTGTGTTACTTTTTGGGGTTATTATGGCATGCGCCCAAACTCAAAAGCAGCAACAAATCATTCAACTAAAGCAACAATACACTCAGATTCAGGCAAAACCTTCTGATAGATTTGTTGATATGATGGGCGCTTGTGTTCATTTTGCACGCTCTTCGGGAGCTTATACCAATTCTGCTTCGAATCCAAACAGAGAACAAATTGCAATCGGGGTAGCTACAAATATCAGATTAAGGCATTTAAGAGATGGGATTTATGGCTGGACTGGCGGTACTGAAGATTTCGATGTAAAAAACCGAGGGGTTGTTACCCGTTTTTCTGATATTCATCAGGCAGGTATTGATGCAGGCATTCCAGGTGGACTTACATGGATTTTAACAGATAATACAGATAACTGGCAAAGACTTAGGGACAGTTATCTTATTCCCTTAGGCAAAAAGGTTATTGTTTTGGAAGGCGCCAACGAGAATATGGGAACCAGTGGCGATGTGCAGGCTTATGCCCAGATACGGAATTGGTGGAATAATATTTTACCCAGCCTTCCTGACCTTAAAATTGCATCGAACACCGGACCTACCAGTGCTTGTGAAATAATGCAAAGCGGATATATTGGTGATTATGTTCATTTTGGCAATGCCCACCCTTATCACTTTTGGCCTCCTTTTAAACCATGGGGAAAAACGGCACATTGCAATTTTAATGGCACTTGTGCCCCGCCAACCATTTCGCTATGGACAGCTCCCGATAACAATGGCGGTACTGTCGGGTATTTGGAAGCTACGCGTAAACAAAGAGTTCGATCCGACCAACCAATGATTTTTACGGAATGGGGTTATCCTTCTCCAATCTGTACCGATAATGCCTGGGGAGTAGATGATTCTATTGCTGCAAAATATTTACTGAGAGGTTTTTTGGAACATTTTAATGCCGGCATAGTCTATTCATGCACTTATGAGCTTTTGGATGAAGAAGAAAACAGCACCAAAGTTGAAGGTAATTTTGGATTGGCCGACTACAATGGCAATCTGAAAAAGAATGGCTTAGCCCTTAAGCGAATGATTGAGTTGCTTGAAGACAATGGCAATACCGGCATTACAACTTCGGCACTTGATTTTACTTTAAGCGGTGGGGGTGGATTAAGTTTTACCGATGATCATAATGCCACTACAAATGAAATACATCAAACTTTGCTTCAAAAGTCCGATAGCACCTATTATTTGATTTTGTGGCAGGAAGCAACCAGCACGAACTTCGGCGGCAGAGGTATCAATGTGCCTGCGGTTGATGTATCCATTAATTTTAACAGTTCCATTTCACATTTAAAAGCTTTTTTACCTGCAACTACCGATAATTCAAAGCCTGTTGCTGATACTTCAAATGTAACAGCTATAACACTTAAGGTTTTTGATCACCCGTTAGTAATTGAAATTTTTGAGAAGCCAGGAGCGGTTCCAGCATCAGGCGTTTTAATGATTAAAAAAAAAGCAGAAATTCAGATTGGTGAAAGTTTCCAGTTTGAAGCAAAAGTATCTCCCGATAATGCAAGTGTTAATAGAGTAAGATGGACAAGCAGTAATTCATCGATCGCCAGCATGGGTTACAATGGATTGGTAACAGGTCTGACTGCCGGCAATGTTATAATATCGGCCATTACATACGATGGGAATCAAATGATTACCCAATCATTAACCGTAAAAAGTGTTCCGGTTACCGACGTAAGCTTAACTCCTGTAACTGATACAATAAGTGTTTTATCGACTAAGCAAATAATGGTGAACTTTATTCCCGAAAATGCATCCAATAAAAATGTAAGATGGAGTTCAGAAAATACTACGATTGCAATAGTGAATGAAAATGGTTTGGTTACCGGAGTTGGAGCTGGTTCTGCAACTATTACTCTTATTACAGAAGATGGAGGTAAAACAGCAGGTTGTAGAATCAGTGTAAGCAAGCAGCAACCATCAACCTGGAACATTATCGACGATAAAGATACCAGGTGGATATGGAACGGATATACCCTGGATCCATGTAGTAGCTGTTATAATGGCTCGTCACATTCAACCAATGTTGGAAATGCCTCGGGCCAAACAAAGTTCACAGGAACAGGTGTTGAACTTTATTGCGAAACCTGGGATGGAGGAGGTAAGGTTGAGGTATTTATTGATGGCGTTTCGAAGGGTTTGTTTTCGCAAACAGTCAAACCTTTTGGTGGTGCTATGAAGTTTGCATCAATACCTGGTTTGACTAATGAAGAACATACCATTAAAATAGTTTCAACAAGTACCGAATGGACCGGAATTGATTACATCAATTACCAGTCACCTTTTTCGCCTCCCGTCGGTTTTTTAAAAGGAGAAGTTGCACTTGACACCTCCAGCGTGAACCTTTCTGCTAAAACCGACGATTGGAAACACTTCAACAAGAATAACCATAAGGCTAATGGCTTAAAAATTAACTACATCAGCAATTGCAAATTATTTGGCGGATCAACTTCTTATTACTCCGATGACCTTCGAAGCTTTTCATGGTTCGATGGAAAGCCTGCACTGTCTAACATAAGTGACAGGACAGGAATTTCAGCCACTGGCATTGGTAACGGGTTCTCATTTAGCTCAGAAGCTAATAATGATATTGATACATTAAAAATTTATGTCAGCGGTAATAATTCAGGTGGTACTTTAATTGCTCAATTAGCGAATTTTGCCGATGAGGATTATGTCGGCTCAATTGAAACACAACCAGGTAAGTGGGATGCCGTTTACACCATTATATACGATTCGAAAAGTAACGGCGAAAAGGTTACAATTACCTGGTTGCAGTCAACCGGAAACGGTTATATCGGATTGCAGGCCGCGACTATTTCAGGGACGCTTAATTTAAGTAACAATGAGGCGTTAAAAAATGCAAATCCCGGATTTGTAACTATTTATCCTAATCCTTTAAATAATGGCAGTTTAACACTTGAAATGAATTTAATTGGCAATAAAATCATTTCAATTTATACAATTGAAGGAAAATCAATTTTTAAATTACTGACAAGTGAGCAAAAAATTACAATTCCGGGAAATGTTTTGAAATCCGGCCAGTATTTGGTTAATGTCCAAAGTAATTTATTTACCAATAATACAAAATTAATTGTGAATTAAGTTGATGTGCTAAACACACTTTCATTAAAATAAGACTTTGAAAATGAAGAATTTGAAGAATATTTCGATACTTGCTTTTTTGATCTGGGCTTCACTTGCAAGCGCGCAAACCAACATGAAGCAACAATCCATAAACCAAAACTGGCAATTCCATCAAATTGGCAAAACCGAATGGTATCCGGCACAGGTGCCAGGCTGTGTGCAAACTGATTTGTTGGAAAACAAACTGATAGCTGACCCTTTTATTGGTACCAATGAAAAAGATATCCAGTGGATTGATAAAGAAGACTGGGAATATAAGACTGAATTTGATGTTACAAAAGAACAACTTGCATTTCAAAATATTGAAATCGGGTTTGATGGCCTCGATACTTATGCAGATGTATATTTGAACGGGGAGAAAATTATCAATGCTTCAAACATGTTTCGCCAGTGGAATGCCGATTGTAAAAGCCTTTTGGAAAATGGAAAAAACGAATTACTTGTTTATTTTCATTCTCCTATAAAGGTTGGGATTGAGAAATATAAAAGCGTAGGTTACTACATTCCTGTTTCGGGCAACGACAAATCGCAGTTTGGTGGTGCCGGTAACAACCAGGTAAGTATTTATGAAAGAAAGCCTGGCTACCATTTCGGATGGGATTTAACTCCTAGAATTGTTACCATCGGTATTTGGCGACCTGTAGTTTTAAAAGTATGGAACCAGGCAAGGATTGAAAATGTACAATATGTACAGAAGGAAGTAAATAAGAAGGAAGCAAAATTATCGGCAGTTTTCGAGATAAATTCGAATACTGCAAAAGTAATGAGTTTCGAAATCTACGATAGCAAAGCCAATCAGCTGCTGGCTGCTAAAAAAACCAATGTTGTTAAAGGTATCAACCAAATTTCAGTCGATTTCGTTATAAAAGAGCCAAAACTATGGTGGACCAATGGATTAGGCGAACCCTATTTGTATAACCTGAAATCGCAAATCAGACTCGAAAAACAAATTCTCGACATCAAAACTGAAAATATTGGTATCCGTACTCTAAACCTAATTAGAAAGCCGGATTCAGCTGGTCATACTTTTTATATAGAATTAAATGGTGTTCCCGTGTTCATGAAAGGTTCTAATTATGTACCCAACGACCAGTTTCCGGCACGGGTAACCACTACGCAATACGAAAATATTATAAGCAGTGCTGCAGAAGCCAATATGAATATGATTAGGCTTTGGGGCGGCGGTTTTTACGAAAACGACCTGCTGTATGACCTTTGCGATAAAAATGGAATATTGGTTTGGCAGGATTTTATGTTTGCTTGTTCTTTATATCCCGGCGACCAGGAATTTCTGAACAATGTAAAGGTTGAGGCCGAAGAAAATATCAAACGCTTAAGAAACCATCCAAGTATTGCCATGTGGTGTGGGAACAATGAATCGGAATTTTTTTGGATAGCCGATACAACCAAACTGCAAAATTTATACAAAGATCAACGAATAATAAGTGAGCTGCGCAAGGGCTATGACGATTTATTTTATGGCGTTTTGAAAAATGCTGTCGAAAAATACGACAGTCAACGTTTGTATTGGGGTTCTTCCCCAATGGCAGCACCTTATGTTGAACAAAATGAAGGCTCCGGCGACCGTCACTATTGGGATGTTTGGTTCACTAATAATGATTTTACTATGTACAATGAAATCAAATCAAGGTTTTTCTCAGAATATGGTTTCGTTGGTTTTCCCGAAATGAAAA
Organism: Bacteroidales bacterium; assembly: GCA_038249635.1. GTDB lineage: Bacteria > Bacteroidota > Bacteroidia > Bacteroidales > UBA4417 > UBA4417. The sequence goes on from JBBSDG010000018.1 coordinate 21,883, forward strand.
CCATACAACGGTTTACCGGGCTCGAAAACCCAGACTACTTTTCCGATGAAGTTTCAACACATCAGAAAAGCCCTGAGGGTAATTTGAAGATCAAAAACATAATTGAGGATTATTACCACTTCCCCTTAAATATGGAAACATCTTCATACTTAAGCCAACTGATACAGGCCGAAGCAGTTAAAACAGGCATTGAGGCTCATCGCCGAAACATGCCTTATTGCATGGGTTCTCTCTACTGGCAGCTTAATGACGTATGGCCAGGAATTTCATGGGCAAGCATCGACTATTATGGCAACTGGAAGGGCTTACATTACTTTGCCAAAAAAGCTTTTTCGGAACAACTGCTATCTATTTATAATAAGGATGGGAAAATCCAATTTTATGTAGTTTCCGACAGGTTAAAACCTATAAAGGCCGAAATGACTATTTTGTTGAAAAATTTCAAAGGCAAACAACTGTATTCTAAAACTTTGTCATTAGACATTCCTGCAAATTCCAGTCGTAATTTCTTTGAAATAGGTGAAACTGAATTGCTGAAAGGCTTGAATAAAGATGAAGTGGTATTAAATGCCTTTGTTACAGAGAACGGTAAAGAAATTGCCTCTTCAAATTATTATTTCGATAAGCCTAAGAACCTTAAATTGACTGCTGTTAAGCCAGAAATGAAAATATCTAAAAAGGGTAATGATTTTACAATTCAATTGTCATCAAATGAGTTAGTGAAAAGTGTTTATCTGACAACTAAACATATTAATGGCCATTTTTCCGACAACTTTTTCGATATTTTGCCAGGACAATCAGTTAATGTGGTGTTTAAGCCAATCGAATCAGTCGGGGATATTGAAAATGATTTGAACATTTTTACTATTAACGAATGGAACAATGTATCCGTTGCACCCCCGGTTATCATGAGCGAAAGTGGTGATATATTATTGGGCGACAGCATTTTTATAACTATTAATCCGGATTTGCAAAAACGCTTCGATAAGATTGTTTACACAACCGATGGAACTATACCTACCGAAAAATCGGAAGTTTACAAATCATTTATTCCTGTAAGTAAAGATTTTAAACTAAAATGTATGATTTTAACAACAGATGGTAAAAAGAGTGAAGTAGTAGCGGCCTCTTTTGTTACCAAATTAGAGCTTTTGCCATCGGCGAAAACAGGTAGTAAGATGGAGCCCGGAATAAGCTATAAATATTACGAAGGCAAATGGGAGATGATACCGGATTTCACAAAATTAAATGTTATTGAAAAAGGCACCATAAATTCTTTTGATGTTGACAAAGCTAAAATTACCCAATATTATGGTTTTGAATTTGATGCCTGGTTCTATGCCTTTAAAGACGGGGTATATACGTTTTGGATGAGCTCTGACGATGGGGCAAAATTTTTCATAGATAACAAAGAATTGATCAATAACGACGGTTGTCATGGCACGGTTGAAAAAAACTTTCAGGTTGGTTTGAAAAAAGGGTTTCATAAAGTATATGTTCCCTATTTTAATGCTTTGTATGCTGGAAATATCAGCATTAATTACAGGGCTCCTGGTAAATTAAAAGAGAAAATGGACAAGAATGCTATGTTTAAATCCGAAGAGAACAAATAATCAGTAAAATGCTGTATTCCAGAATTATTAAAATTAAAAATTCTCCAATGCGAAAAGTGCAACTGCTTTTGGGATGTTTAATTCTCATTCTTTTTGTAAATAAACTTAGTGCCCAAACGCCTAAGCAACAACAAATCATACACCAGAACTGGCAATTCCACCAAATTGGTAAAACTGAATGGTATCCGGCTCAGGTGCCTGGCTGTGTTCATACCGATTTGTTGGAAAATAAGGTAATTCATGATCCTTATTACCGTGATAACGAAAAGCTGGTGCAATGGATTGAAACCGAGGACTGGGAGTACCGTACATCGTTCGATATAGAGCCTCACTTGTTTTCAAAACCCAATATCGAACTCACTTTTAAAGGGCTCGATACCTACGCAGATGTGCACTTGAACGATTGACTTCTGCTTAGTGACACTGGCATTTACCGCTTGTGGGCTTGACGGTTGTAAAAAAATGCTAAAGCTTAATGAGAACAGCCTTCGGATTATCTTTCATTCGGCTGTAAACGAAGGCTTGCGAAGGGCGGCATTTTGTGCTAAATCACTTTAATTCAATTGTTTGCATCAGTTAAATTCCTTTCGCACCATGTGTGTTTTATTTGGCTTTGAGGAGTTAAAGCGAAGATCAGTGATAAACCATGGGCAGGTGGGTCAGGTTCATTTGTACCTGCTATCGGCAACATTATTATCCGCAGGTGTGCAAATATTTAAGAAATTTACTGAACTACTAAAGACACTGGTTACAAAGATGCATATAACTTGGTTTAGAGCATTTTACATACCAAAATGACAAACCACGAAGAGGACGAATGGAACATATTACTTACCCGCGATGGCAAACCTGTTGTCTCAAATGCAGACAGTGTCTGGAAGGTTTCGTACAATACCGGAATAGCGGTTATAGAATCGATCCGCAGGATTGAAAGGATTTTGAAAGATTTGAAATAACCGGACAAATACAATTATTTAAAGTAACGTTTAGTAAATGAAAGCACTTATTGCCATAGCGTGTTGTTTTGGATTTATCATAACCTACGCTCAAACCGGAAAGTTTGAACAACCCATCAACCAAAACTGGCAATTCCACCAAATTGGTAAAACTGAATGGTATCCGGCTCAGGTGCCTGGCTGTGTTCATACCGATTTGTTGGAAAACAAGGTAATTCCTGATCCTTATTACCGTGATAACGAAAAGCTGGTGCAATGGATTGAAACCGAGGACTGGGAGTACCGTACATCGTTCGATATAGAGCCTCACTTGTTTTCAAAACCCAATAAAGAACTTACATTTGAAGGGATAGATACTTACGCAGATGTTTACCTCAACGATTCGTTAATTCTTCAGGCAAACAATATGTACCGCTCGTGGACAGTGGATTGTAAAAAAATGCTGAAACCCCGAAACAATGCCTTGCGGATTTTATTTCATTCTGCGGTAAAGGAAGGACTGAGAAAAGCCTCACTAAAGCCATACCGTTTGCCCAACCACAATGAAAAAACGACGGATGCACGGAAGAGTGGCAGTCAAACACGAAAATCGCCTCATCAATTTGGGTGGGATACTCATCCGCGATTGGTAAGCTGTGGCGTATGGCGACCAGTTATTCTAACCGCCTGGAATGATGCAAAAATAGAGGACAATTTCATTGAACCTCAAGCAATTAATGCTCAGAAAGCAACCTATTCTGTTCAAACAAATATTGCTGCAAGCAAAGCAAAAGACTATCAACTTTCAGTTTTTCTAAATAATTCGGCAAAACCAGCCAACCAGAAAACAGTAAAATTAAAAAAGGGAAACAACAGCGAAAGTATAGAGCTTAACATTCCCAATCCCGAATTTTGGTGGCCAAACGGAATGGGTAAACACAATCTATATGCTGTAAAGATCCAATTATCTGACAAATCAGGTATTATTGATGAGCATTCATTAAATCTTGGAGTACGGACCATTGAAGTAGTTCGTGAAAAAGATTCGATTGGACGAAGTTTCTATTTCCGGATTAATGGAGTGCCATTATTTATCAAGGGAAGCAATTACGTTCCTCAGGATGCCCTCTCAACAAGAGTCACCGATAAGCAATATGAA